>DASTWT010000001.1:0-24503 GCA_035765815.1 Luteimonas sp.
GGCGATGGCGACGTCGAAGTAGCGCTCCGGATATTCCTGGCTGAAGCGCACCAGGCCCGAGCCTTCCCGCATCGCCGGCGTGATCGCCATCAGCTTCGGGTCGGCGGCGGCCATGTCGCACAGCCAGTCGCCGAACACGTCCGTGTAGGTCGGCTTCTTCGGCGCGGCGCCGGCCTTCTTCACCACGCCGAGGTCCGGGTCGAACGGCGACACCGCGTGGTAGCCGATCTGGTCGCCTTCGGCGCGCTCGTAGCCCTTGCCCTTGGTGGTGATGACGTGCAGCAGCTGCGGGCCTTTCAGGCCGCGCAGCGTGCGCAGCGTCTTCACCAGCGCGTCGACGTCGTGGCCGTCGATCGGGCCGGTGTAGTGGAAGCCCATTTCCTCGAACAGCGTGGACGGCACGAACATGCCCTTCCAGTGTTCCTCCCAGCGGCGCATGAAGCGCGCGGGGCCGCTGCTGCGCTTGTCGCCGAGGATCTTCTTGCCGCCCTCGCGGATCGCGTTGAGGGTGCGCGAGCCGGTCATGCGCCCGAGCATGCGGGTCATGCCGCCGACGTTCTCGCTGATCGACATCCGGTTGTCGTTGAGGATCACCAGGATGTCCGGCTCGGGATCCATGCCGCCGGCGTGGTTCAGCGCTTCGTAGGCCATGCCTGCGGTCATCGCGCCGTCGCCGATGACGGCGACGACCTTGCGATCGTCGCCTGCGCGCGCGTTCGCGATCGCCATGCCGAGCGCGGCGGAGATGGAAGTGGACGAATGGCCGACGCCGAAGGTGTCGTACTCGCTTTCCTCGCGCTTCGGGAACGGCGCGATGCCGTCCTTCTGCTTCACCGTGCGGATCGCGTCGCGGCGACCGGTCAGGATCTTGTGCGGGTACGCCTGGTGGCCGACGTCCCACACGATGCGGTCGCGCGGGGTGTCGTAGAGGTAGTGCAGGGCGGTGGTCAGCTCGATCACGCCCAGGCCCGCGCCGAAGTGGCCGCCGGAGTGGCCGACGCACTCGATCAGGTAGGCGCGGAGCTCGTCGGCGACCGCGCGCAGGGCGGATTCGTCCAGCTTGCGGAGGTCGGCGGGGGCGTCGATCCGGGCCAGGCGCGGATAGCGCGCGGCATCGATCGGGGGGACTTCGTTCATCCCGCCATTCTACCGCCTGCCCCGTGGACGCCGGCCGCCGCCCGGCGCGGGGCGGGCGGGCCGCCGGCTACTTCTTGCGGCGCCCGAACAGGCCGCCCGCCTTCGCCGGCTCGGTCGGCTCGGGCGTCGGTTCCGGCACGAACTCGGCGTAGCCGGTGGCGAGGCTCGCGTTCACGAAGTCGACCACTTCCGACAGCGGCACGCCGCTGGCCGCGGCGACCTCGTCGAGCGTGGCCGGGCCCTTCATCATCGCGGTGGCGATGCGGAAGTGCTTCGGGTATTCGCGTTCGGTCTGCGGCCACTTGCTGAGCTTGTAGCGGCCGAGGGCGTCGTAACCGGGAAGCATCGAGCCGCCGCCCGCGAGCAGGCCGCCGTACCACTGCAGGCGCGTCAGCGGCTGGCCCGGGCCGAGCGCGGCGACGCCGCTGCTCCAGGCGCCCGCATCCACCGGCAGGAAATCCTGCTCTTCGACCGGATCGTCGAAATAACCGGCGATGGGCTTGAGGGCGGCCGGCCCGAAGTATTCGCGGGCCGCCGGGTCGATGAACAGGTCCGGGCCGCCGGCGCGCGCGAACTTCACCCGCTTCGACAGCGCGCCGGGGGCGAGCCAGTCGCCGAGGCGGCGTTCGCGCGGCGGCGGTGGCGGCGCGGGCGGCGCCACCGTGGCCGGGGCGAGGCTGCCCGCGGCCTCGGAGCCGGGATGGCCGGGCACGACGCCGGGCGCGCGCGATTCCTCGTTCGCGCCGAAGCGGTGTTCCTCCGGCAGTTCGTCCTGCGGCACCGGCGCGGGCGACATGCCGGCGGGCGCGGCCGTCGGCGCGGCGCCGCCGTCGATCGAATGCAACAGCTCGGCGACCGCGGTGGCGTCGAACGGGCGCGGCAGGTGGAAGTCGGTCTGGGTGCGCTTGGCGGACGTGACGCCGATCACCTGCTTGCCGGCGGCATGCAGGCGCAGCCAGCTCATCGGCCCGTACATGCTGTCCATGTCCACGGCGACATAATCCGCATCGGCCTCCGGCACCAGGCGCCAGCGCCCCTGGAGGCGTGCGTTGGCCTGGTCGAAAGCGGCCTTGAGGCTGCTTTCGGTGGCCGGGTCCATGCCGGTCATGCCGAGGGTGGGTGACATCGTCGCGATCCTGGTGGGTAAGGGCCGGAGTGTAGCCGTCAATGCGGCGCGAAGCGCGGGTTCCGCTTCGGAAGGTGGTTCTTCAGGAACGCCATCTGGTCGGCCAGGATGTTGCGGTTCGAGAGGATCAGGTGCTCGACCCAGCTCGGGCGGTAGGGCACGGCCAGCAGCGGCATGCCCGCCTGCTGCGGGTTGCGGCCGCCCTTGCGCGAGTTGCAGTGGAAGCAGGCGGCGACCACGTTCTCCCAGGTGTCGCGGCCGCCCCGCGAGAGCGGCTGGACGTGGTCGCGGGTGAGATGCTGCCGGCCGAATTCGCGCCCGCAGTACAGGCACAGGTGCTGGTCGCGCGCGAACAGCGCGGCGTTGGTCAGTGCGGGCGTGGGATCGAGCGCGTGCGCGCGGGCATGGCTGCGCGCGGCGACGATGGGATGCAGTTCCAGCAGGCTCTGGCGGCCGGTGTCGCGGTTGGTGCCGCCGTGCACCGAGAGGCAGGGATCGCCGAGGGTCCAGGCGACGGCGCCGCGGACGTAGAGGCAGGCCGCGTCCTGCCAGCTCATCCAGTCCAGTACCCGCCCGTGCGCGTCCAGCGAAAGCAGCCGGACCGCATCGAGGCGGTGGATCGTCGCCGTTGCTGTGTCCGACTCCATGCGGGCGCCCGTAATGGATGCCCTACGCTTATACCGCAGACCCCGGCGCGGAGGGAAGTTCGGGCAGCGTCGCCGCGCCGGCCAGGATCGCGGCCCGGTGTGCCTGGGTACGGGGCAGCAGCCGGGCGAAGAAGAAGCGCGCGGTGTCGCGCTTGCCCGCGAGCAGGGCGGCGGCGCCGGCATCGCCCGCGTCCGCGCGGGCGGCGGCGGCCGCGACGCTGCGCGCCCACCAGAAGGCGAGCGCCGCGTAGCCCGAATACATCAGGTAGTCGTACGCGGCCGCGCCGACCTCGGCCGGGTCGGCGGCGGCGCGCGCGCCGACGCCCTGCGACAGCGTGGCCCATTCGGCGGCCGTGGCGCGCAGCGCCGGCACGAATTCGGCGGCGGCCGAGTCCTCCGCCTGCGCATCGCAGAACGCCGCGACCATTGCGAGGAAGGCCTGCAGCCCGGCGCCGCGCAACTGCAGCAGCTTGCGCCCGACCAGGTCCATCGCCTGGATGCCGGTGGTGCCTTCGTACAGCGTGGTGATGCGCGCGTCGCGCGCCAGCTGCTCCATGCCGTGCTCGGCGATGTAGCCGTGGCCGCCGAAGCACTGCAGCGCGTGGTAGGTGCATTCCACGCCCCATTCGGTGAGGCAGGCCTTCGCGATCGGGATCAGGAAGCCGAGCAGGGCGTCGGCGCGCTCGCGTTCCGCGGCGTCGGTGGAATGCTCGAGCACGTCGACCAGCGATGCGGCGTGGAAGGCGAGGGCGCGGCCGCCCTCGACCAGCGCGCGCTGGGTGAGCAGCATGCGGCGCACGTCCGGATGCACGGCGATCGGATCGGCCGGCCTGTCCGGGAAGCGCGGGCCCTCGGGCGCGCGACCCTGCAGCCGCTCGTGCGCGTAGCGCGTCGCATTCTGCATCGCGCGCTCCGCCAGGCCGAGGCCCTGCAGGCCGACGGCCAGGCGCGCGGAGTTCATCATGGTGAACATCGCCGCCAGGCCCTTGTGCGGCGCTCCGACGAGCCAGCCTTCGGCCCCGTCGAAGTTCATGACGCAGGTCGCGGAGCCGTGGATGCCCATCTTGTGCTCGAGCGCGGAACAGCGCAGCGCGTTGCGCTCGCCCGTCGCGCCGTCGCGCGCCACCTTGAGCTTCGGCACGGCGAACAGCGAGATGCCGCGGCTGCCGGCCGGCGCGTCGGGCAGGCGCGCGAGCACGAGGTGGACGATGTTCCCGGTGAGGTCGTGCTCGCCGGCGGTGATGAAGATCTTGGTGCCGGTGATGGCGAAGCTGCCGTCTTCGCGCGGCTCGGCGCGGGTGCGCAGCAGGCCGAGGTCGCTGCCGCAATGCGGCTCGGTGAGGCACATCGTGCCGGTCCAGCGGCCCTCGACGATCGGGCGCAGGAAGGCTTCGCGCTGCCAGTCCTCGCCATGGCGCAGCAGCGCGTCGATGGCGCCGTGCGAGAGCAGCGGGAAATTGCCCCAGGCGAGGTTGGCGGCGTCGATCATTTCCTTGACCGCGACGTCCACCGCATGCGGCAGGCCTTGCCCGCCCCACTGCGCCGGCGCCGCGAGGCCGGACCAGCCGCCCGCGACGAACTGCGCGTACGCGTCGGCGAAGCCCGGCGGCGTCGCCACCGCGCCCGTCGCCTGGTCGAGCCTGCAGCCGTGCGCGTCGCCGACCGCGTTCAGCGGCGCGAGCACGGTTTCGGTGAAGCGCGCGCCCTCCTCGAGCACGGCGTCGACCAGCTCGCGGCTGGCCTCGGGCATGCCCAGGCGCGCGAACAGGGCCTCGCCGTCGAGCAGGTCGTGGAGGACGAAGCGCATGTCCTCCAGCGGGGCGTGGTAGGAAGCGGGCATCGGCGCGCTGCCGTCAGCGCAGCACGCCGGCCAGGCCGGGCACCGGGCTCAGCGCGTTGTCGCGCTTGAACTGGAAGGTGCGCGGGCCGGAACCGTCGGGAGTGACGTCGATCGAACCTTCGAGGTGGTAGCCGATGCGGTGCCCGCCGGCGAGTGCGTCGGCGAGCGCCAGGCGCGCGCCCGGCGGCGGCGACGCGACCTGGATCGTGGCGACGTCGGCCGCTTCCGGCCCGATGGAGAGCGCCGGCGACGCCTGCAGCGCGGCAGCGGGCTGGCCGTCGAAGGCGAGCGCGAGGGCGACGCGGTCGAAGCGCATCGGCACGTTGCTGTAGTTGTCGAGACGGAGGTCGAGGACCCAGCTGCCGTCGGCGCGCACGCTGAGCTGCTGCACGCTGGCGGAAGGCTCGGAGACTCGGCGCGGCGGACCGCTCGCGCAGGCCCCGAGCAGGGCCGCGGCGAGCAGCGGGAGGGAGGCGCGCAGGAGCTTCATGCGGATGGACTACCGTTTTGGCCCGCAGCGAGCATACACCGGCGTAGGGATGCGACGCGCCGGCGCACGCGGCGCTTCACCGGCGCGCGGCGGCAGGCGCGAGCAAGGGGTAGGGGTCGATCGCGGTGCCCTGCCACCAGTGCTTTTCCGGGCCCAGCATGAAGATCGCGAAGTGCAGGTGGGGCGCGTTTTCCGCGGCGTTGCCGGTGCTGCCGACGTAACCGATGACGTCGCCGCGCCGCAGCGCCTGGCCTTCGGCGAGGCCGTCGGCGTAGCGGTCGAGGTGGGCGTAGTAGTAGGCGTGGGTGCGGCTGCGGTCGAACTCGTAGATGGTGAGGCCGCCGGGCACGCTCGTGAACAGCTTCTCGACGCTGCCGTCCACCGCGGCGAGCACCGGCGTGCCGCGCGGCGCCATGATGTCGAGCGCGTCGTGCGGCCGCGCGCCGCCGTCGCGCGCTTCGGCGAAGGTGTCGCGCAGCTGCGCGGCCTGCACGCCCTGCACCGGCAGCAGCAGTGCGCCTGCGACGGCCATGCCGCCGTCCGCGGCCGGCGGGTTCCCTGCTGCGCCAGGCGCATCGGCGGCATCGTGCGGTGCGGGGCCGGGCGTGGCCGCGGCCGGCGGCGCCACCGCGCGTTGCGCCGGTGTCGCCGCTGCGGGGGCTTCCGTGGGCGCGGGGAGCGCCGGCGCCGCCACGGGCCTGCGCATCGCGAAGTACACGAGGTTCGCGCCCACCAGCAGCCCCGCCAGGAACAGCAATGCGCCCTTCATGCCGTCACTCCTGCAACAGCGCCGGCGTGCCCGCCGCCACCGCGCCGGCGACCGCCTGCGCGTCCCAGTTGGTGAGGCGGATGCAGCCGTGCGACTGGGTCTTGCCGATCGTCGCCGGCTCCGGCGTGCCGTGGATGCCGTAGTGCGGCTTGGACAGGTCCATCCAGACGACGCCCACCGGGTTGTTCGGGCCGGGCGCGATCGTGGCCCTGGAGTGCGACGCCTCGGCGTCCCAGAACAGCGCAGGGTTGTAGTGGAACTCGGGATCGCGCGCGACGCCCTGGATCTTCCATTTCCCGACGGGCAACGGATCGTGGCTGCTGCCCGAGGTCGCGGGGAAGCGCGCATACACCTTGCCGTCGGCGCCGGCGAGCGCGACGCTCGCGTCGGACGCGTCGACGATCACGCGTCCGGCCTTCTGCAGCGGCGCGACGCCGTGGACGTTCGGCACGGCGATGGTCGTGCCGGCCTCGAACGCCTTGCCGGGATTGAGCGCGTGCAGCAGCGCGGGGCTCGCATGGAAGCGTTCGCCGAGCATCTCGTCGATCGAGGCGTAGCCGAGGCGCTCGAGCGAGGCCTTCTCCATCATGTCCTCGGGCACCGGCGCGTAGGGGCCGGCGGCGTCGGCATCGGTGATCGTGTAATCGACCAGCGCGGGCGCGCCATCCGCCTCGAGCGCCTTCCACGTCGCATCGTCGGGTTTCCCGCTGTCCGCGAGGTCGTGCGCGCGCTGGAACGCGGCGATCGCGCGCCGCGTGTTGCTGCCGCCGGCGCCGTCGATCTGGCCGGGCCCGAAGTGCGCGCGGTCGAGCAGCACCTGCGCGCGGAGCACGCCGTCCCGCGCGACGTCCGCATCGGCCGCCGATGTGGGCAGGTCGTGCGCGGGTTCCCATGCGGACGCGCCGTCCACCGACGACGATGCCTGCGTGGCGGAACGCGCGTCCGCGGCGACGGTGCTGGCGGCGCCGCGCACGTTGCCGAACGCGCCGGCCGGCGCCTGCTGCGCAAGCGCGGGCGACGGCGACGCCGCAAGCGCGAGCGCGAGGAGGAGGGCGGGGGGAACTGCATGCATCGGCATGTGCACCTCGAGGGAGAGGGCATCGATGCTGGCGAGCGGGAGTTCGTCGCGACGTGAATGCAGCGGGCGCGGCCGCCACCGAAATGGTGGCCGGGGAGGGAATCGAACCCCCGACACGGGGATTTTCAATCCCCTGCTCTACCAACTGAGCTACCCGGCCGGAACTTCGCGATCCAGGGCGCACGGCCGTTTCGCGAGGCCGCGATGATACGGATGCGGCCCCGGCGGGGCAAGCCGCACGGGGCCTGAACGGGCGGCGCGGGCGCCGTGCCGGGCCCCGGCGCCCGGCGCAAGATGTGCGTGCACCCCTTCCGAGAGGTCATTGCCATGCGTACCGCACATTACCTTCTGCCGGCCGCTTCCCTGGTACTTCTCGCGGCGACCGCCTGCGCCACCACCCGGATGAGCGACGGGCAGAAGCTGGCGCTCTACCAGGGCCAGGCCGGCGCTCCGGTCAGGGCCATCCGCTACGTCGACCCGATCGGCTGGCAGCGGATCGACGATCACCACCTCGTCCTCGACGTCCGCCCGCGGGAATCGTGGCTGATCACGATGTCCGGGCCTTGCCTGGACTGGGGTCGCTCCGACCAGGTGATCTCGGTGAGCCACGGCGGCGGCTTCGTCAACGCGGGACTGGACAGCGTCGATTTCCTGCGCTCGCAGATCTCCTGCAAGATCACCGAGTTGCGCCCGGTCGATCCGGCCGCGATCCGCGCCGCGCGCGACGCGCTGGCGGCGAACCCGTAGGCGCGCGCCGTCAGCCGGCCGGCGGCGCCACGTAGCCTTCGGGCTTCTCGGCGCCGCCGCCGAACAGGAACTTCTCCATCTCGCCTTCGAGGAAGGCGCGATGCTTCGGGTCGAGCGGCGACAGCCGGTTCTCGTTGATGAGCATGGTCTGGTGGGCGAGCCACGCCGCCCAACCGGCCTTGCCGACGTGCGCGTAGACGCGCTTGCCGAGTTCGCCGGGCCAGGGCACGAAGTCGAGGCCTTCGGTTTCGCGCTGTTCGTATTCGCAGAAGACGCTGCGGCTCATCGGGGGCTCCGTGTGGTGGCGACGCCGAGCTACTGCCCGAGCAGCAGCTTGCGGACGGGCGCGGGAATGCCGAGCGAATCGAATTCGGCGGGCGCGACCCAACGCAGGTCGCCATTGTCCGCCACCGCGGCGGCCGCGGCCACCTCGCGCCAGCGCAGCGGCTGCAGCAGCAGCCGGTAGTGGGTGAAGCCGTGCGCGACCGGCGCGAGCGCTTCGGCCGCGTCGTAGTCGCCCGCGACGTGGGCGGCGAACCAGGCGCGCGCCTGCGCGTGGCCGTCGGCTTCCGGCAGGGACCACAACTGCGCCCACACGCCGGTCGCCGGGCGGCGCTGCAGCAGCGTGCGGCCGGCGGCGTCGCGCAGCAGCAGGACGAGCGCCTCGCGTTCCGGCAGCGGCTTGCCGGGTTTCGGCGTGGGCAGCTCGCCGACGCGGCCTTCGCGCAGCGCGACGCAGCGCGACTGCAGCGGACAGATGGCGCAGGCGGGGGCGTGGCGCGTGCACAGCGTGGCGCCGAAATCCATCTGCGCCTGCGTGTAGTCCGCCATGCGCGCATCCGGCAGGTGCGCTTCCGCGAGCGCCCACAGTTCGCGCTCGACCGCGGGCGTGCCCGGCCAGCCTTCGACGCCGTGCACGCGCGCGAGCACGCGCTTGACGTTGCCGTCGAGGATCGCGGAGCGATCGCCCCAGGCCTGGGCGAGGATCGCGCCGGCGGTGCTGCGGCCGATGCCCGGCAGCGCGACCAGCGCGTCGAGGTCGCGCGGCAGTCCGCCGCCGTGCCGCTGCATGCAGGCGCGCGCGGCGGCGTGCAGGTTGCGGGCCCGCGCGTAGTAGCCCAGGCCCGACCACAGCGCGAGGACGTCGTCGAGCGGAGCGGCGGCGAGCGCGGGCAGGTCCGGGTACGCGGCGACGAACCGCTGGAAGTAGGGAATCACGACCTGCACCTGGGTCTGCTGCAGCATCGCTTCCGACAGCCACGTGCGGTACGGCGTGCGCGGATGCTGCCACGGCAGGTCGTGGCGGCCGTTGCGATCGAACCAGGCGAGCAGCGCCGTCGCGAAGCCGTCGCCGGCGTCGGCGGCGCCCTGGGCCGCGGATCGCGCCTCAGCGGCGGTCATCGTCGACCCCGGGCGCGTCGAACGTCGCCTCGACGCCTTCCAGGCGCGCGCCGTCGAGCTCGAGCACGGGGGCGCGCAACCGTGCATCCAGCGGTGGCAGCGGATTCGCGGCGTCGGCCGCGAGCCACGCCTGCACGTCCGCGAGCCGGAAGCGTGCGTCGAGCGCGGCCGTGCCGCGGCGCAGGGCGAGGCTCGCCACGTCGCCGAGGTCCGGGGCGCCGGTGTAATCCAGCACGAACGGCATCGGCGACGGCGCGTCGAGTGGCGCGGGCAGCGCCGGCCAGGCGCCGGGCCAGTCCGCGATGTCGCCGCGCAGGCGCAGCACCAGGCGATGGCCGAGCGCGAGCTGTCCGCGCGCGCGCAGCGGCGGCACCGGGCCCGCGGCCGGCGCGCCGCCGCGGCCGCGGAGCTCGATGCCGGCGTCGGCGAGCTGCCAGACGGCTTCGTCGAACAGCAGCGGGCCCTGCGCCCCCAACGCGAACGGCACGCGCGTCGTCCCCGATTCCCACTGCGCGGCGACACCGATGCGCGCGGGCTGCAGCCGCAACTCGTCGGCGCCGAAGCGCAGCGGCCCGGACAGCACGATCCAGCCGGGCAGCGTCCAGTCGCTGCCGCGCCGGACCGTGATGCGGCCGCTCGCGGCGAACCCGGTGCGCGCGTCGCGGATCAGCGCGCCGGGGTCGGTGACCGCGATCGCGAGGTCGGCGGCGATCGACAACGGCGGGTCCAGGTAGCGCGCGCGCAGCCGCGCATGCGCCGCTTCGTCCGCCGCGAGCCGGGGGAGGTCGAGCTGGATCCCGTCGATCGACCAGTCGTCGTTGGCGAGGCGGCCATCGCGGATGCGCACGCCGTCGACGAAGGTCGGCAGTTGCGGCTGCTTCGACGGCGGACGCGTCGCAAGCCAGTGCTGCAGCGCGGGCAGGTCGACCTGCGGCGCGTCAAGTTCGAGTCGCCGCGCGGCGAGCACGCCGCCGCCGGCGCGGATCGTCGACCACGGGACCGACACCATGATCCGCCCGGCATGCAGCAGCTCGCGCGCCGCGCCCGGTTCGCGCACGGAAACGTCGCGCACCACCAGCATCGGCGTCCCGCGCAGCCGGTATTCGGCGCGTCCCGCCGCGTCGATCTCGAGGCCCAGCGAGGCGCCGATGCGGCCCAGCAGCAAGCGGCTGGCGCGCTGCGGTTCCAGCAACGCGTGCACCGCCAGCGCCAGCAGCACGACGATGCCGGCGGCGATCGCGATGGACGTCCGCGCGATCCGCGCGCGCCTTCCCGGCCTGGAGCCCGCGGGCGGGCCGGTGTCCATGCCGTCGCTCAGCGACCCAGCGCCGCGGGCAGCAGCGCGTCGACGAACGCCCGCGCGTCGAACACGCGCAGGTCCTCGGGCCGCTCGCCGATGCCGGCGAAGCGGATCGGGATGCCGAATTCGCGGGCGAGCGCGAACACCACGCCGCCCTTGGCGGTGCCGTCGAGCTTGGTCACGACCAGGCCGGTCACGCCGACCGCCGCATGGAACTGGCGCAACTGCGACAGCGCGTTCTGGCCGGTGGTGCCGTCGATCACCATCAGCACCTCGTGCGGCGCGTCGGGATCGAGTTTGCCGAGCACGCGGCGGATCTTGCCGAGCTCGGCCATCAGCCCCTGCTGCGTGTGCAGGCGGCCGGCGGTGTCGGCCACCAGCACCTCGACGCCGCGCGCCTTCGCCGACTGCAACGCGTCGTACGCGACCGCGGCGGCATCGGCGTCCTGTCCCTGGGCGACGACCGGCACGCCGTTGCGCTCGCCCCAGGCCTGCAGTTGCGCGACCGCGGCGGCGCGGAACGTGTCGCCCGCGGCGAGCATCAGCGAACGGCCCTCGTCCTTGAAGCGCTTCGCGAGCTTGCCGATGGTCGTGGTCTTGCCCACGCCGTTGACGCCCACCGTGAGCACGACGAAGGGCAGCGCGGACGGATCGACGGCCAGCGGCACGGCGACCGGCTCGAGCATGGCGACGAGGTCGCCGCGCAGGGCTTCGAGCAGCGCAGCCGCGTCGGCGAATTCCCGCGCCTTCATGCGCTTGCGAAGGTCGTCCAGCAGTGCGTTCGTCGCCGGCACGCCGACGTCGGCGACGAGCAGCGCGGTCTCGATCTCGTCGAGCAGGTCGTCGTCGAGGCGCGGATTGCGCGAGAACAGCCCGCCGAGCCCGCGGGCGAGGGCGCTGCCGCGCAGGCGCTCGCGCCATCCCGGCGCGCCGGCGGGCGCGGGCGGGGCCTCGCCGGGCGGGGGCGCGGCGGGCGGGGGCGCGGCGGGAGCCGCGACGTCAACCGCAACGGGAGTCGCGGCAGAACCAGGGGGTGCGGTGCCTTCCGCGGCGGGCTGGGCGGCTGCCGCGGCCGGCGGTTCCGGCCGGTTGCGGCGGAAGAAACTCACCATCGTGGGGACCATCGCGCAGAATGGCGCGCATGGTAGCACCGGCCCCGGAATCGCCCCGATGAAAGCGTCCCGATGAAAGCTCCCGCGAATCCGGGGCGTCAGCCAGGGTCGCGCGGCAGCGTCCGCATCGTCGGCGGGCGCTGGCGCGGCACGCGCCTGCCGGTGGCCGACGCCGACGGCCTGCGGCCCACCGCGGACCGCGTGCGCGAGACGCTCTTCAACTGGCTGCAGCCGGCGTTGCCGGGCGCGCGCGTGCTCGACCTGTTCGCCGGCAGCGGCGCGCTGGGCCTGGAAGCGTTGTCGCGCGGTGCGCGCGAGACGGTGCTGGTGGAGCGCGACGCCGGGCTCGCGGCGTCGCTGCGCGGGACGGTCGCGCGGCTGGGCGCCGACGGCGAGGCCCGCGTGGTCCACGCGGACGCGCTGTCGTGGCTGCGCGCGCCGGGGGCCGGCGAGCCCTTCGACATCGCCTTCGTCGATCCGCCGTTCGCCGCGGCCCTCTGGCCATCGGTGCTGGAAGCGTTGCCGGCCGTGCTCGCGGCCGATGCATGGCTCTACCTCGAAGGCCCGGCGCACGCGCCGCCGCCCGCAGGCGACGCCTGGGCGCCGCACCGCGCCGGCAGCACGCGGGACGCGCACTACGCCCTGTACCGGTTCCGTGGCCGCCCGGCGGGGGGCGCTGCTACACTTCGGGAAGGTTCCGGCACAGGCGGCGCGACACCTCGATGAGCGTGACCCGCACCCGCATCGCGGTCTATCCCGGCACGTTCGACCCGGTGACGAACGGGCACATCGACCTCGTCGAGCGCGCCTCGCCGCTGTTCGAGCGGCTGGTGGTCGGCGTCGCCGAGAGCCCCTCGAAGAAGCCGGCGCTGCCGCTGGCGCTGCGGGTGGACCTGGCGCGACGCGCGCTGGCGCCCTACGGCAACGTCGAGGTGCGCGGTTTCGACGGCCTGCTCGCGCACTTCGTGGCCGAGCTCGGCGCCGGCGTCCTGCTGCGCGGCCTGCGCGCGGTGTCCGACTTCGAATACGAGTTCCAGCTGGCGAGCATGAACCGGCACCTCATCCCCGGCGTCGAGACCCTGTTCCTGACCCCGGCCGAGGAGTACGGCTTCATTTCCTCCTCGCTGGTCCGCGAGATTTCCCGCCTGGGGGGCGACGTGTCCGCGTTCGTCCCGCCGGCGGTGGCCCAAGCGCTGCAGGCCGAAAGGCAGCGCAACGTTGCATAGAAGATGGATGTACTCCTTGGGGGAGACCTGACATGACCAAGACCCTGACCCGACTGTTGCTGATCGCCTGCATGGTGCTGCCGTTCATGGCGTGCAAGAAGCAGGAAGCCCCGCAGGAAGCGGTGAAGCCGCCGATGAGCGCGCCGAAGACCGACGACCGCACGGCGTGGGTGGACTATCTCAACGACGTCGTGCCGCGGAACCTGGCCGGCATCCCGAACCAGCCGTACGTGTATTTCCTGCCGGGCGAGAGCGCCTCGGACTTCCAGGACCAGTACGACCGCCTGCTCGAGAAGGCGCAGGCCGACGTCGGCCGCGGCATCATCTCGGGCAACATGCTCGCCTACGCGTCGCCGGCCTCGGCGAAGATGGCCGACCTGGTGATCGCCGCGTTCAACGGCGTCCCCGCCGGCTCGATGAAGGGCGTGCGCGTGCTGTTCATCGGCAAGCCCGCCGACGGCGAGCGCGTCAAGGCCGCCGTGGCGGCGGCCGGCGTCGAATACGTGTTCGTCGACACCGACAAGTAACGCGATCGCGCAGGGCGCCCGCGGCGGGCGCCCCGCGTGCCGTAGCGAGGAGCCGTGCGGACCGGATGGCGCTGAAGATCAACGAACTCTGCGTCAACTGCGACGTCTGCGAGCCGGCCTGCCCGAACCAGGCGATCCGCCAGGGCGAAACCATCTACGTGATCGATCCCGCGCGCTGCACGGAATGCGTGGGACACTTCGACGAACCGCAATGCGTGGTCGTCTGCCCGGTCGAGTGCATCGACCCCGACCCGGACCACCCCGAGACCGAGCCGCAGCTGCTGGCCAAGCTGCTGCGGCTGCAACAGGAGTCGCCATGAACCAGCAGCGCCGTCCCCACCTCCTCGCAGCGCTGGGCGCGCTGTTCGCCTTCGCGCTCGCGTCGCCGCCGGCGGCGCAGGCGCAGGCGCGGCCGCAGCCGGCGGCGCCCGCCGCGCATCCGCCGGGCGCGGCGATCGCGAGCGGCCACGCGCTGGCCACCGACGCCGGCCTCGCCACGATCCGCGCGGGCGGCAACGCCTTCGACGCCGCGGTCACCGTGTCGTCGGTGCTGTCGGTGGTCGAGCCCATCAGTTCCGGCCTCGGCGGCGGCGGCTTCTTCCTGCTGCACGACGCGAAGTCCGGCAAGGACGTGTTCCTCGACGCGCGCGAGATGTCGCCTGCGTCGGCGACGCCGGACAAGTACCTCGACAAGGACGGCAACCTCGATCCCGACAAGTCGGAGAACGGCCCGTGGTCCGCGGGGCTGCCGGGCCTGCCGGCGGCGTTGGTGGACCTCGCCGCGAAGCACGGGCGCCTGCCGCTGGCGGAGAGCCTGGCGCCGGCCATCCGGATCGCGCGCGAGGGCTTCCCGGTCTACGCGCGGCTCGAACGCGGCTACGCCTCGCGGCGCGAAGTGATGGAACGCTATCCCGGCACGCGCGCGGTGTTCCTCGCCGACGGCGATCCGCCGCAGGTGGGCGAGACGTTGCGCCAGCCGGAGCTCGCGCGCACGCTGGAACTGCTCGCGCAGAAGGGCTTCGACGGCTTCTATCGCGGCGAGACCGCGCAGAAGCTGGTCGCGTCGGTCAACGCCGAAGGCGGCCAGTGGACCGCCGAGGAACTCGCGGGCTATCACGTCGCCGAGCGCGAACCGATCAGGCTCAGGTACCACGACTGGGACATCACCACCGCGCCGCCGCCGTCTTCGGGCGGCGTGGCGCTGGCGGAAATCCTGAACATCGCGTCGGGCTGGGACCTGTCGAAGCTCGACGCCGCGCACCGCACGCACGTGCTGGTGGAGGCGATGCGCCGCGCGTACCGCGACCGCACGATCTACCTGGGCGATCCGGATTTCACCAGGGTGCCGATGGCGCGCCTGCTCAGCGCCGACTACGCCGCCGGCCTGCGCGCGACCATCCATCCCGACAAGGCGACGCCAAGCGGGCTGCTGTCGGGCAAGCCCGCGCCCCTGGAGGACGACGAGACCACGCATTTCTCGATCATCGATGCCGAAGGCAACATCGTCTCGGCGACGCAGACGGTGAACCTGCTGTACGGCTCCGGCCTGGTCGCCGAAGGCACCGGCGTGATCCTCAACGACGAAATGGACGATTTCGCGCTGAAGCCGGGCACGCCCAACGCGTTCGGCGTGATGGGTTTCGAGGCGAACGCGCCGAAGCCGGGCAAGCGCATGCTCAGCTCGATGACGCCCACGATCATGTCCTCGCCGTCGAAGGTGGCGGTGCTGGGCGCGCCGGGCGGCAGCCGCATCATCACCGAGGTGCTGCTCGGCATCCTCGGCTACGACGACGGGCTGACGGCGCAGCAGGTCGCGGCGCTGCCGCGCATCCACCACCAATGGATGCCCGACGTGATCTCGGCGGAGAAGGGCGCGCTCGACCCGGAGACGGTGAAGGCGCTGCAGGCGATGGGCCACACGGTGAACGCGGGCGAGGGCAGCTGGGGCAACCTGCAGACCGTCGCCTGGGATCGCATCGCGGACACGCTGGAAGGCGGCACCGATCCTCGCAACCCGGTGGGCAAGGCGGCGGTCGAGGCCGGGCGATAGAATCGGCGCCATGAAGCTCTGGTCGATCCGCGGCAACACGCAGAAGCTCGACGGCGGCGCGATGTACGGCAATGCGCCGCGTGCGATGTGGGAGCGCTGGTCGCCGCCGGACGAGGCCAACCGCATCGAGCTCGCCTGCCGCGCGCTGCTGGCGAGCCCGCTCGCAGGCAAGACCGTGTTGTTCGAGACCGGCATCGGCGCGTTCTTCGAGCCGAAGCTGCGCGAGCGCTACGGCGTGCAGGAATCGCGGCACGTGCTGCTCGATTCGCTGCGCGAGGCGGGCTTCTCGCACGAGGACGTCGACGTCGTCGTGCTGTCGCACCTGCACTTCGACCATGCCGGCGGGCTGCTCGCCGCCTGGGAGGAGGGCGCGGCGCCGCGGCTGCTGTTCCCCAACGCGGCCTTCGTCGCCGGCAGGGAGCACTGGGAGCGCGCGCGCAACCCGCATCCGCGCGACCGCGCCAGCTTCATCCCCGGACTCGCGGGGCTGCTCGAGGCGAGCGGGCGCCTGGAACTCGTCGATGGCGCGCATTCGCGCGCGCTCGGCGGCGCGGTGCGCTTCCACTACAGCGACGGCCACACGCCGGGGCTGATGCTGTCCGAAATCGTCGGCCCGGAGCGCGTCGACGGCGAGGCGCACGGTGGCATCGTGTTCTGCGCCGACCTCATCCCCGGCCGGCCGTGGGTGCACGTGCCGATCACGATGGGCTACGACCGCAACGCCGAGCTGCTCATCGACGAGAAGCAGGCGTTCCTCGCCGACAAGCTCGCGCGCGACGTGCACCTGTACTTCACCCACGATCCGGGCTGCGCGCTCGCGCGCGTGGTGCGCGACGACCGTGGCCGCTACGGCACCGCCAACGAAGTCGCCGAACTGCACGCGAGGGCGCTCGCGGCATGACCCCGCCGGCCGCGATGCGCGTGGCTCCGCTGTTCGCCGCCGCATGCCTCGCGTTCGCGTCGATGCTCGCGCCTGCGCGCGCGATCGCGCAGGACGCCGCCCCGCCGGATCCGTCGGCGACGCCGCAGCCCGACGCGAACGTGCGCGATCCGGATTTCGGCGTGGTCGCGCGCCACTTCGGCCTGCAGCGGCAGGTCGAGATGTTCCAGTGGCGGCGGCGCGGCGACGGCGGTTACGAACGCACCTGGAGCGAAACCGCGCTCGATCCGTCCGCGTTCGCGCCCGGCCACGACAATCCGCCGTTCCCGCTGCGCAACCGGCAGTGGCTCGCGAAGGACGTGCGCGTGGACGGCGTGCCGCTGGATCCCGCGGTGCTGTCGGCGCTCGGCCGCTGGGAGCCGTTCCGCCCCAGCTTCAGCGCGCTGCCCGGCAACCTCGCGGCGACGTTCCAGCCGCAGGGCGACGGCCTGGGCACGGCGGAGAACCCGATGGCGCCGGAGGTCGGCGACCTGCGGATCCACTGGCGCGAATTGCGGCTGCCGCCGCTGGCCGACCGCATCGTGCTCGACGGCGGCCGCTGGCGGCTGAAGGATGCGGCGCCCGGAACCGGACCGGATCGCGCGGCCGGCGAAGGTGCCCCTTCGCCTCGCCGCGCGGACGGACGCATGGGCGCGGGCCTGTTCGTCGCGTTCGTGCTGGTGTTCCTCGCCGGCTTCCTGGTCGCACGCAGGCGGCGCGGCAAGCGCTAGCGCACGCGCGTCCCGAAGATGCGGTCGCCTGCGTCGCCGAGGCCGGGCAGGATGTAGCCGTGCTCGTTGAGGCGCTCGTCGATCGCCGCGACGTAGGCGTCGACGTCGGGGTGCGCGGCCTGCAGCGCGCGCAGGCCTTCCGGCGCGGCCACGAGGAACAGGCCGCGGATCCGCGTCGCGCCCGCCGCCTTGAGCATCGCGATCGTCGCCACCAGGGTGCCGCCGGTGGCGAGCATCGGGTCGAGGATGATCACCGTGCGGTCGGCGATGTCGCCGACCAGGTTCTCGTAATACGTTTCCGGCAGCAACGTCGCTTCGTCGCGGCGCATGCCGACCACGCTCACCTTCGCCGCCGGGATCAGTTCGAGCACGCCCGGCAACATGCCCAGGCCTGCGCGCAGGATCGGCACCAGCGTGACCTTGCGGCCCTTGATGCGGCGCACGGCCACCGGGCCGGCCCAGCCTTCGACCACCGCGTCCTCGGTCTCGAGGTCGGCCGTGGCTTCGTAGGTGAGCAGCGCGGCGACCTCGCCCGCGAGCTCGCGGAAGGTCTTGGTGCTGTTGTCGGCCCGGCGCATCAGGCCGAGCTTGTGCTGCACCAGCGGGTGCGTGACCTGGACGATCCCCATCGCGTGTTCCTACCGGAGCGGCTGAGCCGCGATCCTAGCGCGAACGGAAGCGGCCGCGAGCCGCGGCGCCCGTGGGAATCCCCGCGCGGTCAGGCTGCCTGCTGCTGCCGCGGCCCTTCCAGCAGCGCCTGCTTCACCAGCTGCAGCACCAGCTGCAGTTCGTCCTCGCCCATGGCGAAGTGCGGGGTGAAGCGCAGCGAGTTCTCGCCGCCGTGGATGACGCCGAGGCCGTGCTCGCGCAGCCACTCCTCGGTGGACCCGGCGCCGTAGCCCTTGAACTGCGGCGCGAGCTCGCAGGAGAACAGCAGGCCGGTGCCCTGGACCTTGGTGACCAGGCCGCCGGTCTCGCCCTTCAACGCCTCGAGCCCGGCGATCGCCTGGCGGCCGCGCTCGCGGATGTTGGCGCGCAACCCGGGCGTGAGCTGCGACAGCACCACGCAGGCGACGTCGAGCGCGCGCGGGTTCGCGGTCATGGTGTTGCCGTAGGTGCCGCGCGCGTAGATGCCCGCGGCGCGCTCGTTGCAGGCGAGCACCGACAGCGGGTACTGGCCGGCGTTGAGCGCCTTCGAGTAGGTCTCCATGTCCGGCGCTTCCTGGCCTTCGAAGCCGGGGTAATCGACGATCGACAGGGTGCCGGTGGCGCGCAGGCCGGCCTGGATCGAATCGACCAGGAACAGTGCGCCGTGCGCTTTCGTCAACTCGCGCGCGGCGGCGTAGAACTCGACCGGCACGCTGCGGCCCGGGTCGCCTTCGCCCATCACCGGCTCGAGGAACATCGCCTCGATGAACCAGCCGTTGGCGTCGGCGTCGGCGAAGGCCTTCTTCAGCGCGTCGATGTCGTACGGCGCGATCGCGATCACGCTGTCTTCGCCGCGGAAGCTGGCGAGGTGCTTCAGGTAGCCCTTGCGCGAGGAATCCGAATACAGCGCGGGACGGTCGGTGCGGCCGTGGAAGCTGCCCTTGACCACGAGGCGCTTGATCGCACGGCCCGCGTGGCGCGCGCCGGGGTCGGTCATCGACTTGGCGTTGGTGTCGGCGATGCGCGCGGCCAGTCCCACGGCCTCTGAACCGGAGTTGAGGCACATGAACTTCGCGAACGGGCAGCCGTCCTTGCGGCTGTGCCCGATCTCGCTGCGCAGCGCGCCGGTGAAGCGCAATTGCGACAGGCTCGGGGTCATGATGTTGGCCAGCGCCTGCGGCTTCGCCATCGCGTCGAGCACTGCCTGCGGCGCGTGGCCGAAGCCGAGCATGCCGTAGCCGCCGGTGTCGTACAGCACGGCGCCCTTGAGGGTCACGACCCACGGGCCGCGCGCGGCCAGCGCGACGTACGGGTTCACCGCGTCCTGCGGATAGAAGTTGACGAAGTCGGCCTGGATCGCGGCGATCTGCGCATCCTCGTCGAGGTCCAGCAGCGCGGCGGTCGCGGCGTCGCCTTGCACGCGCGCGAACTCGGCCGCGGCGGCAGCGATGGCGGCGCCCAGGTCCGGGTGGCCCGCGGCGAAGCGCGCCACGGTGGCGTCGTCGAGGCCGGTGGTCCGGCGCTTGCCCTTGCGGGCGCGGAGCGGGGCGAGCTGGTCGAGGAGGGACATGGGCGCGGTCCTGTGGTTCGTCGGCGTCTGGGTGGGCCACGCCGGGAGGGCGCGGCAAGCCTCCTATTATCGGGAAGTTTTCGGCGGACGGCAGGTGCGATCTGCGCAGATTCCCTGTAGATTTCGGCGATCCGCCGAACCGGGACCGACAACATGGCGAGCCTGACCCCCGCCGACGAAGCCCTGCTGTCCGTGCTGCGCGAGAATGCGCGGGCGCCGACCACCGAGATCGCCCGCCGCCTGGGGCTGTCCCGGACCACCGTGCAGAGCCGGATCGAGCGGCTCGAGCGGATGGGCGTCATCGCCGGCTACACCGTGCGCCTCGGCGACGACTTCGCCGGCGACCGCATCCGCGCGCTGATCATGGTCACCGTCTTCCCCAAGCAGATGCCCGCGGTCGTCGAGGCGTTGCGCGGAATGCCGGAGATCCGCAGCCTGCAGTCCGTCAACGGCGGCTGGGACCTCGTCGCGACGGCGGTGGTGCCCAGCGTCGGCGGCATGGACGTCCTGACCGACCGCATCGGCGCGCTGCCGGGGGTGGAGCGCACGACGTCGTCGCTGGTGCTGTCCACGAAGTTCGAACGCTGAAGTCCATCGCCTTGAAGAATCCCGCGCCTTGAAGAAATCGGATTTCCATTACGACCTGCCGCCGGAGCTGATCGCGCAGGCGCCGTTGCCGGAGCGCTCGGCCAGCCGCCTGCTGGTGGTGCCCCCGGCGCCGGCCCCGCTCGAGGACCGCGGCGTGCGCGACCTGCCGCAGCTGCTGCGCGAAGGCGACCTGCTGGTGTTCAACGACACGCGCGTGATCCAGGCGCGCGTGTTCGGCCGCAAGCAGAGCGGCGGCAAGGTCGAGATCCTGGTCGAACGCCTGTTGCCGGCGAACGAGGCGCGGGTGCAGCTCGGCGCGAGCAAGCCTTCGCGCCCGGGCACGCGCATCGTGCTCGACGGCGGCGGCGAAGCCGAGGTGCTGGGCCGCGAAGGCGAGTTCTACCGGCTGCGCTTCGACGTCGGCGGCGCGCTCGACGAATGGCTGCAGGTCGCCGGGCGCCTGCCGTTGCCGCCGTACATCCAGCGCCCGGCGGACGCGGGCGATGCGGCACGCTACCAGACGGTGTTCGCGCGCGAGCCGGGCGCGGTGGCGGCGCCGACCGCGGGCCTGCACTTCGACGAAGCCCTGCTCGACGCGCTGCGCGCGCGCGGCGTGGAGTTCGGGCACGTCACGCTGCACGTGGGCGCGGGCACCTTCCAGCCGGTGCGCGTGGACGACCTGGCCGAGCACCGCATGCACAGCGAGTGGCTGAACGTCGGCGCGCACCTGGTCGAGCAGGCGCGGCGCGCGCGGGCGCGCGGCGGGCGCGTCGTCGCGGTCGGGACCACCGTGGTGCGCGCGCTGGAATCCGCGGTCGGCAGCGACGGCGAGCTGCGGCCCTTCGCTGGCGAGACCACGATCTTCATCCTGCCGGGCTACCGCATCCGCAGCGTCGATGCGCTGGTCACCAACTTCCACCTGCCGGAGAGCACCTTGCTGATGATGGTGTCCGCGTTCGCCGGGCGCGAGCGCATCTTCGCGGCCTACGCGCACGCGGTGCGCGAGCGCTACCGCTTCTTCTCGTACGGCGACGCCATGCTCCTGTTCCCGCGCGAGGCCGGCGAATGAGCAGGATGTCGTTCGAGCTGCTCGGAACCGACGGCGCCGCGCGCCGCGGCCGGCTGACGTTCCCGCGCGGCGTCGTCGAGACGCCGGCGTTCATGCCGGTGGGCACCTACGGCTCGGTGAAGGGCATGCTGCCCGACCAGCTGCGGGCGCTCGGCGCGCAGATCATCCTCGGCAACACCTTCCACCTGTACCTGCGACCGGGCCTCGAGGTGATCGAGGCGCACGGCAGCCTGCACGGCTTCTCGCGCTGGGACGGGCCGATCCTCACCGACTCCGGCGGCTTCCAGGTGTTCTCGCTCGCGCACCGGCGCAAGATCACCGAGCAGGGCGTGACCTTCCAGGCGCCGACCGACGGCTCGACCGTGTTCCTCGGTCCCGAAGAATCGATGCGCATCCAGAAGGCGCTCGACAGCGACGTCGTGATGATCTTCGACGAGTGCCCGCCGGTGAACGGCAAGGACGGGCAACCGGTGCATCCGCGCGTGGTCGAGAAGTCCATGGAGCTGTCGCTGCGCTGGGCCGAGCGCAGCAAGCGCGCGCACGAGGGCAGCGACGCGGCGCTGTTCGGCATCGTCCAGGGCGGCGTGCACCACGAATTGCGCACTCGCTCGGCGGAAGGCCTGCGCGCGATCGGCTTCGACGGTTACGCGATCGGCGGCCTCGCCGTGGGCGAGACCGAGGCCGAGCGCAACGCCATGCTCGACCACACTGCGCCGCAGCTCCCGGAGGACGGCCCGCGCTACCTGATGGGCGTCGGCCGCCCGGAGGACCTGGTCGAGGCCGTGGCCCGCGGCGTGGACATGTTCGACTGCGTCATGCCGACCCGCAACGCGCGCAACGGCCATTACTTCACCTCCACCGGCACGCTCCGCATCCGCAACGCGAAGTTCGAGCGCGACACCCGCCCGATCGAGGAGGGTTGCGGCTGCCCGGCCTGCGCCGGCGGCTACACCCGCGCCTACCTGCGGCACCTGGACCGCTGCAACGAGATGCTGGCCCCGATCCTGGGCACCCTGCACAACCTCTGGTACTACCAGCGGCTCATGGCCGGGATGCGGGCCGCGATCGAGGCGGGAACCTTCGCGGCCTTCCGCGAGTCCTTCCATGCCGCCAGGGCCGCGCCGCCGGCTCCTTGAACCCGCCGGAAGGCGGCCGCATGGCATAATTCGCAGCTATTTTTCCCGACCGGACCCGAACCATGAGCCCGCTGGACTTCCTGATCTCCCCCGCCCACGCCCAGGCGGCCGCGCCGGCCGCCGCTCCCGGCGGGCTCTTCGGCGGCGGCCTCGGCGGCCTGCTGTTCCCGCTGCTGCTGATCGCGGTGATGTACTTCCTGATGATCCGCCCGCAGATGAAGCGGCAGAAGGAGCATCGCGCCATGCTCGACAAGCTCGGCAACGGCGACGAGGTGATCACCAACGGCGGCGTCGCCGGCTACGTCCGCGAGATGGGCGATCATTTCGTCACCATCGAAGTCGCCGACAACGTGCGCATCCGCGTGCAGAAGGGCGCCATCGCCAACGTGCTGCCGAAGGGCACGCTCAAGTCGGCCTGAGCCGGCGCCACATTCGCGGAACCTCCCGATGCTCGAATACGGACGCTTCAAGTACTTCGTCATCCTGTTCGTGGTGGTGCTCAGCACGCTGTACGCGTTGCCGAACATCTACCCGCAGGACCCCTCGGTCCAGATCACGGCCAACCGCGGCTACCAGGTCGACGCGAAGCTGCAGGCGCAGGTCGAGGCCGACCTGAAGAAGGCCGGCATCGCGCCCAAGGCGGTCGAACTGGAGAAGAGCGGGGAGCTGCTCGTCCGCCTTCCGACCGTCGACGCGCAGACGAAGGCCAACGACGTGCTCGGCACCGCGCTCGGCGAGCACTACGTGGTCGCGCTCAACCTGGCCTCGACGGTGCCCGGCTGGCTGGACGCCATCGGCGCGCGGCGCATGCTGATGGGCCTGGACCTCCAGGGCGGCGTGCACTTCCTGATGCAGGTCGACCAGAAGGCCGCCATCGACAAGCGCATGGATGCGTATGCGGAGGACGTCCGCGTCCTGATGCGTGACAACCGCGTGCGCTACGAATCGGTCGAGCGCCATCCGGACAATTCGATCGTGGCCACCCTGGCGCCCGGCGCCGACGTGGACGCGGCGGCCGGGCTGGTCGCCAAGTCGATGCCGACGATGCGGATCGACACGAGCGGCAACACGATTTCGGTGAAGGTGCCGGACACCGAGATCCAGCAGATCACCTCCGACGCGATCGAGCAGAACGTCGGCACCCTGCGCAACCGCATCAACGAGCTCGGCGTGGCCGAGCCGATCATCCAGCGCCAGGGCGCGGACCGCGTGGTGGTCCAGCTGCCGGGCGTGCAGGACACCGCCCAGGCCAAGCGCATCCTCGGCGCCACCGCGACCCTGGAATACCGCGCGGTCGTCGACGGCAACGCCTACGACGCCGCCCGCACCGGCAGCGTGCCTCCGGAAGCGAAGCTCTACTACCGCAAGGAAATCGGTCCGGACGGCAAGCCCATCCCGATCCTGCTCAACAAGCGCGTCATCGCCACCGGCGACCAGCTGGTCGACGCCAAGTCGATGTTCGACCAGCAGACCGGCACGCCGGCGGTGTCGGTGCGCCTGAACGGCATCGGCGGCCAGCGCATGTTCGACTTCACCAGCGAGAACGTCGGCAAGCAGATGGCGGTGGTCTACGTCGAGCGCATCCCCGAGGTCACGAAGGACGCGAACGGCAACGAAGTGCGCACCACCCGCACCAGCGAGCAGGTGATCTCGGCGGCGACGGTCCAGGGCGTCTTCGGCAAGGAGTTCCAGACCACCGGCCTGGAAAGCCCGAAGGAAGCCTCCGACCTGGCGCTGCTGCTGCGCGCCGGCGCGCTCGCCGCGCCGATGGACTTCGTCGAGCAGCGCGTGGTCGGCCCGAGCCTCGGCAAGGAGAACGTCGAGCGCGGCCTGACCGCGGTGAAGTACTCGTTCCTGTTCGCGCTCGGCTTCTTCCTCGTCTACTACCGCATGTTCGGCCTGATCACCTGCGTCGCGCTGCTGATCAACCTGCTGATGGTGGTGGCGGTGATGTCCTTCCTCGGCGCAACGCTGACCTTGCCCGGCCTGGCCGGCATCGCGCTCACCGTCGGCATGTCGGTGGACGCGAACGTGCTGATCAACGAACGCATACGCGAGGAATTGCGCGCAGGTGTGCCGCCGCAGGCGGCGATCGCGGCCGGCTACGAAAAGGCTTCGGGCACCATCGCCGACGCCAACCTCACCGCCATGCTCGCGGGCGTCGCGCTGTTCGCCTTCGGCACCGGCCCGGTGAAGGGCTTCGCGGTGTCGCTGATCGCGGGCATCGTGACCTCGATGTACACGGCCGTCTCGGTCTCGCGCGGCATCGCCACGCTCATCTACGGACGCCGGCGCAAGCTGAAGTCCATCGCCATCTGACGGAAGACGACGGCCATGCAATTCAACCTCTTCCCGCACAGCCCCAACGTCGACTTCATGCGCCTGCGCTGGG
>DASTWT010000002.1:0-8605 GCA_035765815.1 Luteimonas sp.
CGGTCCATGCAGAAGTCGATGTCGAAGTCCGGCATCGACACGCGTTCCGGGTTGAGGAAGCGCTCGAACAGCAGGTCGTAGGGGATCGGGTCGAGGTCGGTGATGCCCAGCGACCACGCCACCAGCGAGCCGGCGCCGGAGCCGCGGCCCGGTCCCACCGGGATGCCGTGGTCCTTCGCCCAGTTGATGAAGTCGGCGACGATCAGGAAGTAGCCGGGGAAACCCATGCGGACGATCACGTCCAGCTCGGTCTCCAGGCGCGCCTCGTAGGACTCGCGCGTGTGCCCCGGCGCGAGCGGCTGCTTCTCCAGCCGTTTCGCGAGGCCTGCGCGCGCCTGCGAGCGGATCCAGCTGTCGAGCGTCTCGTCCGACGGCACCGGGAACGCGGGCAGGTGGTAGGTGCCCAGCGACAGCGCGAAGTTGCAGCGCGTGGCCAGCGCGAGCGTGTTGTCGACGGCGTCGGGCAGGTCGGCGAACAGCGCCTCCATGGCTTCGGCCGGCTTCAGGTACTGCTCGGGGCTGTAGTCGCGCGGCCGGCGCGGATCGTCGAGCACGCGGCCGGTGGCGATGCACACGCGCGCCTCGTGGGCCTCGTAGCCGTCGGGCTCGAGGAAGCGCACGTCGTTGCTGGCGACCAGCGGGATGCCGCGCGCGGAGGAGGCGTGCACGGCGAAGGCGTTGAAGGCATCCTCGCCGTCGCGGCCGGTGCGGGTCACTTCCAGGTGCACGTTGCCGCCGGTGTGGCGCTGCAGGTCCGCCAGCCACTGCGCGGCGAGGTCGTGGCGGCCGGAGGCGGCCAGGCGGCCGGCCTCGCTCTCGCGACCGGCCAGCGCGAACAGCCCGGCGTTGTCCTCGTGCAGCCAGTGCGGGCGCACCACCACGCCGTCGTGGCGATGCCCTTCCATCCACGCGCGCGACAGCAGCCGCGACAGCGCGAGGTAGCCGGCGTTGTCGCGGCACAGCAGGGTCAGGCGCGTCGGCGCCTCGTCGCCCTCGGCGAGCAGGATGTCGGCGCCGGTGACCGGCTTGATCCCGGCGGCCTCCGCGGCCTTGTGGAACTTGACCAGCGAAAAGAGGTTGGCGTGGTCGGTGATCGCCACCGCCGGCTGGCCCAGCGCCGCGCAGCGCCCGATCAGTTCCGGGATCCGGATCGTCGAGTCGACCAGCGAATACTCGCTGTGCAGGTGCAGGTGGACGAAGCGGGCGGGCATGGCTCTCCGCAGCCTAGCCCCCGGCCCCGGGCCGGACAAGGCTTGACTTGCGCGCCTCGCCGACCCCGGCCGGCTCAGCCGATGCGGAACAGCTCGCGCGGGCGGGCGTCGTCGTTCGCGTAGCGGCTCGCCTGGACCCGCAGGTGGTGCTGCCACAGCGCGATCTCGGCGAGGCATTCGCTCAGCACGTGGCGGGCGGTGTCCGGGTCGAGGGTCGAGAGGAGCGCGTCGAAGCCGGCGACCGCGTCGCGATCGGGCCGGGGCGCGACGTCCCCGTCGAAGCCGAAGTCCATGGCCGGGAGCGTTGAATCGTCGAAGGTCTGGTTCGCGGCACGCATGGCACGTTCCTCCTCAGGGTGGGGGCTTCCTGATGGGATGCGCGAAGAGCGTGCGCCGTTGCAATGCGGCGCGGATGCGCCGCAAGTCGGCATGACTTCAGGCGCGTTGCGCTGCGTTCAGGCGCCGGCGAGGGCCGGTTCGCATTCAGCGAACAGGTCCGGGCCCTGCAGCGCCTCGCGTACCGGCGCGAAGCTGCGGCGGTGCTCCGGGCACGGCCCCAGGCGCGCGAGCGCCTCGAGGTGCGCGGGCGTGCTGTAGCCCTTGTGCGCGTCGAACCCGTAGTCGGGCCAGCGCGCGTGCAGCTCGCGCATGTGCCGGTCGCGCGACACCTTGGCGAGGATCGACGCGGCCATGATGGCGCGGTCGAGCGCGTCGCCGCCGACGATCGCGCGCGCGGCGCAGGGCAGCCCGGGCGGCAGCCGGTTGCCGTCGATCCGCGCCTCGAGCGCGCAGCCGGCGTGCGCTCCCGCCGCGAGCGCGGCGGCGACGCCGCGCAGCGCCTCGCGCATGCCGTGCATGGTCGCGTGGTAGATGTTGAGGCGATCGATGTCGGCGACGTCGACGAACACCACGTGCCAGGCGAGCGCGCGTTCGACGATGCGCGGGTAAAGCTTCTCGCGGCAGGCCTCGTCGAGCTGCTTGGAATCGTCCAGGCCGTTGACCGGCGTGCGCCCGGGCGGGAACACGACCGCGGCCACCACCACCGGCCCCGCCAGCGGCCCGCGGCCGGCCTCGTCGACGCCCGCGAACAGCGTCGCCGCCGCCGTCGCCGCGTCGACGCTCATCCGAGCACCGCCTCGGCCGCGCGCGCGGACGCGTCGCGGCGCAGCGTTTCATGGATCGCGCGGAAGCGCGGGCGCAGCGCCGCCACGGCCTCGGGTTCGCGGAACCACGCGAGCACCGCGGCGGCGAGGTTCGGCGGCGTGCAGTCCTCCTGCAGCAGTTCGGGCACCAGCGCCTCGCCCGCGAGCACGTTCGGCAGGCTCACGAAACGCGACTTCAGCAGCCCCAAACCCTTGACCACGCGATAGGTCGACGCGGCGATGCGGTGCCCGACGACCATCGGCCGCTTGCACAGCATCGCCTCGAGCGCGGCGGTGCCCGAGGCGAGCAGCACGACGTCGGCGGCGACCATCGCCTGCTGCGCGCCGCCGTCCAGGAGCAGGCAGCGCGAAGCGGGGAACGGCGAGGCGGACAGCGCACGCTCGATCGCGGCGCGGCATCGCGCGTTCGCGGCGGGGACCAGCACCCGCAGGTCGTCGACGTCGCGCGCGACGAGCGCCGCGGCCTCGAGGAACGCCGGCAGCATGCGCTCGATCTCGCCCAGCCGGCTGCCGGGCAGCACCGCCAGGACCGGCGCGTGGAAGGGGATGCCCAGCGCCGCGCGCGCCGCCCCGCGGTCGGGCTCGAGCGCGATCGCGTCGGCGAGCGGATGGACGACGAAGCGCGCGTCCACGCCGTGCCGGGCGTAGATCTCCGGCTCCATCGGGAACAGGCACAGCACCCGGTCGGCGCTCGCGCCGATCTTCGCGGCGCGCGATTCGCGCCAGGCCCACACCGACGGGCTCACGTAATGCACGGTGCGCACGCCGCGGCGCTTGAGCCAGCGCTCGAGGCCGAGGTTGAAGTCGGGCGCGTCGATGCCGACGAACACGTCGGGCTTCCACGCCAGCACGCGTTCGCGCAGCGCCCGGCGCAGGCGCAGCAGGCGCGGCAGGTGCGCCAGCACTTCGGCCAGGCCCATCACCGCGAGTTCGTCGGCGTCGTGCCAGGTCTCCACGCCCGCGGCGCGCATCGCGTCGCCGCCCACGCCGGCGAACGCCGCGCCGGGATGGCGCTCGCGGATCGCGGCGACGAGACCCGCGCCGAGCAGGTCGCCGGACGCTTCGCCGGCGACCAGGGCGATCCGCGGCGCGTCGCCGCTCATCCGCGCCCGCCCGGGTGGCGAGCCGCGCTCATCGCAGCAGCGGGCGCTGTCCCGCGTCGATGAAATCGAGCAGCGCGCGCACGTCGGCGCTGTCGCGCGCCAGCTCCGCCAGCTGCGCGCGCGCCTCGTCGAGCTTGGCGCCCGACAGGTAGAGCGCGCGATAGGCGCGCCGGATCGCCGCGAGCCGCTCCGCGTCGAAGCCGCGGCGCTTCAGTCCCTCGACGTTCACGCCGCGCGGCCGGCCGTAATCCTCCTGCGCGACCAGCACGAACGGCGGCACGTCGCCGTTGACGAACGCGCCCATGCCGATGAACGCGTGCGCGCCGATCCGGCAGAACTGGTGGATGCCGGCGAAGCCGCTGAGGATCACCTGGTCGCCGACCTCGACGTGGCCGGCGAGCGTGGCGTTGTTGGAGAAGATGCAGCCGTCGCCGACGATGCAGTCGTGGGCGACGTGCACGTAGGCCAGCAGCCAGTTGTCGTCGCCGATGCGGGTGATGCCGCCGCCGTTGCCGGTGCCGCGGTTGATCGTGGCGTATTCGCGGATCACGTTGCGGTCGCCGATCACGAGCTCGGTGCGCTCGCCGTCGAACTTCTTGTCCTGCGGATCGCCGCCGATCGCGGCGTGGCCGTGGATGCGGTTGTCGCGCCCGATGCGGGTCGGTCCCTGCACGCTGCAGTGCGGGCCGATCCAGGTACCGTCGCCGACCTCGACGCCGGGGCCGACGAGGGTGAACGCGCCGATCCGGACGTCCGCGCCGATCCGCGCCTCCGGATCGACGACGGCGCTGGGATGGATCCCCGGCGCGAGGTTCATCTCACTTCGCTTCCGCGCAGAGGATCTCGGCGCAGGCGACCTGCTCGCCGTCCACCTTCGCCACGCCCTCGAACAGCGCCATGTTGCGGATGGTGCGCTTGAGCGAGACGCACAGCTCCAGCTGGTCGCCCGGCACCACCATGCGGCTGAACTTCGCGTTGTCGACCTTGACCAGGTAGAAGACCTTGCCGCTGGAGTCGGTGATGCTCGACAGGTGCGTCAGCAGGCCGCCGGCCTGGGCCAGGGCTTCGATCAGCAGCACGCCGGGCATCACCGGCTGGGACGGGAAGTGGCCCTGGAAGAACGGCTCGTTGATCGACACGTTCTTGCGGCAGACGATGCTCGCGCCGCGCTCGAACGCCACCACCCGGTCCACCAGCAGGAACGGATAGCGGTGCGGCAGCAGCTTCTGGATGCCGATGACGTCGAGCGGCAGTTGCACGGTTTCCACGGGTCCGTCCTGGTCTTGCTGGGGCTAGCCGCGATTATCGCCCAAAGCGCCGACCCGGCGGAAAAGGGCGTCCAGCTGCTTGAAGCGGGCCGCGGCCTTGCGCCAGGCCTTGTTCTCCATCAGCGGCGCGCCGGAGGAGTACTCGCCGGGCTCGCGGATGGAATGGGTGACCAGGCTCATCGCGGTCACGGTGACCCGGTCGCAGACCTCGAGGTGTCCCAGCACGCCGGCTGCGCCGCCGATCTGGCAATAGCGGCCGATCGTGGCGCTGCCGGCCACCGCCGAGCAGCCCGCCATCGCCGTGTGGGCGCCGATGCGGACGTTGTGGCCGACCTGGATCTGGTTGTCGAGGCGCACGTCCTCCTCGAGCACGGTGTCGTCGAGCGCGCCGCGGTCGATGGTGGTGTTGGCGCCGATCTCGCAGTCGTCGCCGACGACCACGCCGCCGAGCTGCGGCACCTTCAGCCAGCGCGGCTCGCCGCCTTCCGGCCGCTCCATCGCCAGGCCGAAGCCGTCGGCGCCGAGCACGGCGCCCGGATGCACCAGCACGCGCTTGCCCAGGCGCACGCGCCGCACCAGGGTCACGCGTGCGACGAGCTCGCTGCCGGAACCGACCACGCAGTCCTCGCCGACGACGCATCCGGGGCCGACGATCGCACCGGCCCCGACCACGCTGCGCGCGCCGATCGACACGAACGGCCCGACGTGCGCGCCGGGATCGACGGTCGCCGACGCGTCGACCACGGCGCTCGCGTGCACGCCCGGGGCCGCGGCTTCGCGCGCCTCGAACAGCGCGGCGGCGCGCGCGAACGCGGCGTACGGGTCCTTCGCGACCAGCGCGGTGCCGGCATGGCCGCCGGCGTCGTCCGCGCGCATCACCACGATGCCCGCGCGGCTCGCGGCGAGCTGCGCGCGATAGCGCGGGTTGGCGAGGAAGGAGAGGTCGGAGGGCGCGGCCCGCGCCAGCGTGGCCACGCCCGAGACGCGGGCGGCGGGATCGCCGTGCACGGCCAGGCCGAGGCGTTCGGCGAGCTGCGCGGCGGTGAAGTCCATGCCGGCCGCGCTAGAACTGCCCGCCGAACGAGAACTGCAGGCGTTCGGGCTCGTCGTCCGGCTGCTTGCGCAGCGGGACCGCGTAGCTGATCGAGATCGGGCCCATCGGCGAACGCCACAGCAGCGACACGCCGGTGGACGCGCGCAGCAGGCCGGCATCGAAGCTCTTCCAGTCCTGGTACACGTTGCCGACGTCCACGAACGCGGAGATGCGCGCCGCCTTGGTGTCGAACAGCTTCGGGAAGAACATCTCGACCGAGCCCACGGTCTTGACCGAGCCGCCGACCGGGCGCGCGAAGCCGAAGGCGTTCGTGGCGCGCGGGCCGAGGGTGTTGTCCACGAAGCCGCGCACGCGGCCGCTGGAGGTGATGCCGCCGGCGTAGAAGTTCTCGAAGAACGGCAGGCCCTCGGCCGTCACCGTCTTCACGTAGTCGGGCGAGGTCGTCAGGCAGGGATCGCTGGACGGCGGCGCCGTGGGATTCGGGTTCTGCGTGGTCGGCGGCGGCGGCGCGGTGTAGCAGATCGCGCGGCTGGCGACCTTGCCGTAGCTGTCGCCGTAGCCGATGTTGGCGCCCGTGCGCAGGATCAGCGCCGGGGACATCGGCCAGTACTTGGAGTATTCGTACTCGAACTTGAAGTACTGGACGGTCGAGCCCGGCAGCGTCGTCTCGAGCGAGGCGCGGCTGTAGCTGCCGATCCTCGGCATGAAGTAGTCGTCGCGGGTGTCGCGCGACCAGGCCAGCTGCGTGCGCCAGGAGTGGAACGTGTACTGGCCCACCGCCTTGATGTAGTCGGTGATCACGTCGGGCGTGGCGCCGCTCAGCGGCACGATCTCGTTGCTGTCCACGCCGAACATCACCGAGAACCCGTCCCATTCGGTGATCGGGATCCCGAGCACCGCCTGCGCGGCCAGCGAGTTGGTGGAGTACTGGGCGACGTTGTAGTTGGAGTAGTCGAACTCGCTCCAGCTCAGGTTGTAGCCCAGCGACATGCCGCCGTCGGTGAAGTACGGGTTGGTGAACGAGAAGTTGTACGCCTTCTGGTAGTAGCTCTTCTGCGCCGCCACGGACACCCGGTTGCCGGTGCCCAGGAAGTTGGATTCCGACAGCGACACCGAGGTGTTGACGCCGCTCAGCTGGGAATAGCCGACGCCGAACATGAAGCTGCCGGACGTGGTTTCCTTGACGGTGAAGGTGACGTCCACCGCGTCGTTGCTGCCGGGGACGGGCGCCTTGTCCACGTCCACCGTCTCGAAGTAGCCGAGGTTCTGCAGGCGCACCCTGGAGCGGTCGATCGCGGCCTGCGAGTACCACGCGCCCTCGAACTGGCGCATCTCGCGGCGCAGGACCTCGTCGGACGTGCGGGTGTTTCCCTTGTAGACGATGTGGCGGACCATCACGCGCGGGCCCGGCACGACCCGGAACGTGAGGCCGACGGTGCGCTTGTCGCGGTCGACGTCGGGCACCACGTCGACCTTGGCGAACGCGTAGCCGATGTTGGACAGCATCAGGCTGATGGCGTCGGAGGTGAAATCGACCGCGCGCCGCGAGAACACCTGGCCCTCGCGCACGATCAGGCGCTTCTCCACGTCCTCCTTCGGCAGGACGGTGTCGCCGGTCAGCTCGACCTTCGAGACGTGGTACTTGTCGCCCTCGGTGAGGCCGGCGACGATGAACATGTCGCGCTTGTCGGGGCTGATCTCGACCTGCGTGCTGTCGAGGCTGAAGTCGACGTAGCCGCGGTCCAGGTACCAGGAGTTGAGCTTCTCGAGGTCGCCCGACAGCTTCTCGCGCGAGTACTGGTCGTCGTGGCGGTAGAAGCTCAGCCAGTTGTGCTCCTTCGACTCCCAGCCGGCGAGGATGTCTTCCTGCTTGTAGGCCTCGTTGCCGACCAGGTTGATGTGGCGGATGCTGGCCGCCTTGCCTTCCTGGATCGTGATCTTGATGTCGACGCGGTTGCGGTCGAGGCGGGTGACCGTCGGGCTGACCGCCACGTTGTACTTGCCGCGGTTGTTGTACTGGCGGGTGAGCTCCTGGACCACGCGGTCGAGGTCGACGCGGTTGAAGGTCTCGCCCTCGGACAGGCCGATTTCCTTGAGGCCCTTGGTCAGGTCCTCGGTCTTGATGTCCTTGTTGCCCTCGAGCGTGAGCTTGTTGATCGCCGGCCGTTCGACCACGGTCATGACCAGGATGTCGCCCTGGCGGTCGGCGCGGACGTCCTCGAAGAAGCCGGTCTTGTAGAGCGCGCGGATCGCCTCGGCGACGCGGGTGCCGTCGACGCGGTCGCCGCGCTCGATCGGCAGGTAGGTGAACACGGTGCCCGCGGGCACGCGCTGCAGGCCGTCGACGCGGATGTCGGAGACGATGAACGAACCGGCCGCGGGCGCCGGCGCCGGCGCGACCGCGAAGGGCGACGCGGGCATGGCCTGCGCGGGCTCCGCCGCCGGCGGGGCGAACGGGGTGCCGGCCTGCGCGAACGCGGGCAGCGCGGTGGCCGACGCCGCCGCGGCGAGGGCGAGGACGAGCAGGCGGCGTGGGGGGAGTCGCGTCATCGTCACTTCCGGTTGGGGGGCGTCAGCGGAGCAGTTGCAGGATGTCGTTGTAGAACGCCAGGCCCATCAACCCGGCGAGCAGGGCGAGCCCGATGTACTGGCCCGCGACCATCGCCCGTTCGCCCAGCGGGCTGCCTTTGGCGAGCTCGATAAGGTAATACAGCAGGTGTCCCCCGTCCAAGACGGGAATCGGCAGCAGGTTGATCACCGCCAGACTGAGCGACAACAGGGCCAGAAAGTTCAGGAACCACGCCGG
>DASTWT010000003.1:0-3569 GCA_035765815.1 Luteimonas sp.
TCCCGCCAGATGCTCCAGCAGTTCGGCCGCGAGGCCACGCCGGAGGAGCTGGCCAAGGAAATGGACATGCCCGAGGACAAGATCCGCAAGGTCATGAAGATCGCGAAGGAGCCGATCTCCATGGAGACCCCGATCGGCGACGACGAGGACTCGCACCTGGGCGACTTCATCGAGGACACCAACGTGGAGTCCCCGATCGACGCGACCACCAACACCAACCTCATGGAAACGGTGCGCGACGTGCTCGCGGGCCTGACCCCGAGGGAGGCGAAGGTGCTGCGCATGCGCTTCGGCATCGACATGAACACCGACCACACGCTGGAAGAGGTCGGCAAGCAGTTCGACGTCACCCGCGAGCGCATCCGCCAGATCGAGGCCAAGGCGCTGCGCAAGCTGCGGCATCCGAGCCGCTCGGAGCAGCTGCGCTCGTTCCTCGACATCGAGTGACGCCGCGGAGCCGCGCGCCGCGCTACGGCGCGGGCGTCGGCACCACGGGCCGCAGCGGGTGCGCCTCGGTGTTGAACACGACGGTGCCCTGGCCGAGCGCATCGGAGCCGGCGTACAACAAGTAGTAGTACTTGAAGGTCTCGGCGAAGACGAAGCTTTCCATGTCGTCGGCCTGTTCCTTCGTCACGACGCTCCTGAGCGCGGCGTAGCCGGCGTCGGTGCGCGTGTAGCGCACGAAATCGTCGAACATCGTGCGGCCCATGCCGCGCCACTTGTCGTCGCCGGTGGCGCGGTACAGGTACCACGCCGATTCGACGATCTCGGGGCGCAGCGGGTAGGCGGCCGCGGTGACCTCGCCCTTGCGGTAGTCCCAGGCTTCGGGTTCGATGCCGTGCGCCTGCCACATCGCGAACGACGAATCCTCCAGCCGCGCGCCGCGCGCCACGTCGCCGGAATACGCGAGCAGCCCGGGCATGAACGCGTCGAGCGCGCCGTACTCGTGGCCGGTGCGCGCGCCGGTGTCCATGTCGACCTGGCCGTACCACAGCCTGCCGTCGACTTCCTCGGGCAGGTAGCGGTCGGCGGCGGCGATGCTCTCCTGCCACATGCGCAGGCAATCGCGGTCGCCGAACAGCAGCCAGCACTTCCACAGGTACTCGTAGTAGGAATCGATGCGCGCGCCGATGTGGCTGCTGGTGCTCGTCCACTCGCCGGTGTCGGCGTCGAAGCGTTCGCCGACCAGGCCGATCTTCGAGCGGCGATCGAAGGTTTCGACCAGCGCGCGCTTGGCCTTCCCGTAATAGACGGGCTTGCCGGTCATGCGCGACAGCGTGCCGTATTCGAGCAGCAGCGTGCCGGCCTCGGCGGGATTGGTGTCGGTGCCGTGCGCCTTGCCGGTGTGCAGGTTGACGTAGACGTAGGGCAGGCCGGTCGGCGAATCGAACGCGGGCAGCAGGCGCGTGCCGAGGTCGTCGGCGAGGGCGAGCAGTTTCGGGTCGCCGGTCATCTGGTAGGACGACAGCAGGCCCCCGAGCAGCCGGATCACGATTTCGAAGTGCTTGACGTCGACGTCGCGGTCGAACGAGAGCCGGGTGTCGATCAGCTCGCGGGCTTCGTCGGCTTCCTTGTCCAAGCCCATCACCAGCATCGTGTCGAGCGCGTCGACCGGCGTCATCAGCAGCGACTGGCCGTACCAGTCGTGCGGCTGCTTGCTGAGCGGCATCAGCACGTCGTGGCCCCACGCATACTGTCTGTAGCCGTTCCAGCCGTGCAGGAAGGCGGCCTTGACGCGTTCGGCCATCGCCGCGTCCGGCGCGGCAGGCACGGTCGTCGGCGGCGCAGGCGCAGCGGACGCCGCGGCGGCATCGGCTGCGGCCCGACCGGCGCCAGAGTCCGGCGCGTCCATCGCGACCGGCTGCGACGCGCACGCCGCCAGCAGCCCGAGCGCCGTCGCGGCGAGGAAATTGCGTAGTCGTCGGTTCATCGCTTCGCCCTCCCGGTTCCGTTCGCGTGTCCGGCGCGCATCACGGCCAGCACGTCGTGGCAGGCGCCCATCGTGTGGTAGTCGGTCTTGCCGGCAGGGCTCTTCTCGTCGCTGTATTTCGCATTGCGGCGGTCGAGGATGCGATACCAGGCCCCATGGCGGTGGTCGACGAAATGTTCCCAGGCATACGCCCAGATCCGGTCGTACCACTCGCGGTACGCGCCCTCGCCGGTCGCCTCGTGCAGCCGCCACGCGGCGGCGATGGCTTCGGCCTGGACCCAGAAGTACTTGTCGTCGTCGCACCAGGCACCGTCGGGCGCGAAGCCGTAGACGATGCCGCCGAAGTCGGCGTCCCACGAATGCTCCAGCGCGGCGTCGAACAGCTTGCGCGCGGTCGGCAGCAGCCAGTCCGGCGCGTCGCCGTCGCGCGCGCCGAGGTGGGTGCGCAGGGTGAGCAGCAGCTTCGCCCATTCGACCTGGTGGCCGGGCTGGAAGCCCCAGGGCCGGAACAGGTGCTTCGGATCGCTACGGTTGTAGTCCCAGTCGATGTTCCAGCGGGCGTCGTAGTGCTCCCACACCAGGCCGCCGGCGAGCGCGGCCTGGCGGCGCGTCATGTGGTCGGCCAGCAGCAGCGCGCGCTCGAGGTAGTGCGCCTCGCCGCTCGCCTCGAACGCGGCGAGGTGCGCCTCGCACAAGTGCATGTTCGCGTTCTGGCCGCGGTAGCCCGAGAACCGCCAGTGCGCGTCGGCTTCGTCGCGGTACAGGCCGGCCTCGGCGTCCCAGAAGCGGGACTCGAGCAGGTCGCGGGTTTCGTCCATCCATGCGGCGGTGTCGAAGCGCGCGCCGCCGGTGCCGGCCTTGCGCGCGCTGGCGTAGGCCAGCAGCACGAAGGCCATGCCGTAGGCGTGGCGGGCGCGGTCTTCCGGCTCGCCGTCGCGCAGCGTCCAGGCGTACGCGCCGCTCACGGGATCGCGGTGCGCGTCGCGCAAATAGCGCAGGCCGTGTTCCGCCGCTTCCAGGTATTCGCCGGCGAGCGGTTCGTCCGGGAACTCGCGGGCCGCCATCGCGTAGTCGTAAACGAAGCGCGTGCTGCTGACGAGATGGCGGTGACGGGCGTCGTAGACGCTGCCGTCGTCGCGGAAGTAGTGGAAGAAGCCGCCGGCGGGGTCGATCGCGCGCGGGTGGTAGAAGGCCATCGTGTCGGCGACGTGCGCGCGCAGGAACGCGGCGTCGGCGAAGTCGGGAAGGGGCATGGCGGGGAGGTTCATGCGGCCTCGGCGAGCAGCGCGGCGATGTCCGCGCGGGTGGGCATGGCGGCGAAGGCGCCGTAGCGGGTGGTGGCCAGCGCGCCGCAGGCGGCGGCGTGGCGGAGCAGGTCGGCGCGCAGCGCGTCATCCTCGAATGCCGCCGAGATGCCGTCCGCATCCAGCCCGAGCTGGGCGATGCGCTGCAGCAGCCCCGCGACGAAGGCATCGCCCGCGGCGGTAGTGTCGACGACATCGACGCGGAACGTCGGCGTGACGCCCTTTCGGGTGGGCGACCACCAGCGGATCGGACCGGCGCCGTCGGTGACGAGCACGACGCGCGCGGCGTTCGCGAACAATCGCGAGATCACGGTGTCGGCGCTGCTGTCCTGCGC
>DASTWT010000004.1:0-6508 GCA_035765815.1 Luteimonas sp.
ACGGTCGCGACGCCGTCGAAATGGCCGGGGCGATGCGCGCCCTCCAGCACTCCGGTCACGCCGGGCACGCGCACCTGCACGACGCCTTCCATGCCGAAGGGATACATCGTCTCCACCGAAGGCATCCACGCGAGGTCGCAGCCGGCGGCAGCGAGGCCGGCCGCATCGGCTTCGGGCGTGCGCGGATAGCGCGAGAAGTCCTCGTTCGGCCCGAACTGCGTCGGGTTGACGAAGATGCTGGCCACGACCCTGTCGGCGTGTTCGCGCGCGAGGCGCACCAACGAATGATGGCCCGCATGGAGGTTGCCCATCGTCGGCACGAAGCCGACGCGCAGGCCGTCGCGCTTCCACGCGGCGACGCGCGCGCGCAGCGCATCGGGTTCCGCCAGCACCTCGAGCTGCATGCCGGCCGGCGCCACGCCGCTCATTCGTAGGAATGCGCGGCGTCGGGGAAGCTGCCGTCGCGCACCGCTTCGGCGTAGGCGCGGAACGCGCCCTCGACCGAGCCGCCGTCGCCGAGGAAGTCCTTCACGAACTTCGGCCGGCGATGCCCGCTGTCGAGGCCGAGCACGTCGTGCAGCACCAGCACCTGGCCGTCGCAATGCGGACCCGCGCCGATGCCGATGGTGGGAACGCGCAACTCCGCGGTGATCTCCGCGGCGAGCGCCGAAGGCACGCATTCGAGGACCAGCAGGCTCGCGCCCGCCTCCTGCACCGCGCGCGCGTCCTCGCGCAGGCGCGCCGCGGCGCGTTCGTCGCGGCCCTGCACCTTGAAGCCGCCCAGGCGCAGCACCGACTGCGGCGTGAGCCCGAGGTGCGCGCAGACCGGCACCTCGCGTTCGGCCATGAAACGGATCGCGTCGAGCTTGTGCGGCGTCGCACCCTCGAGCTTGGCCATCGTCGCGCCGGCCTGGAGGAAGCGCGTCGCGGCGTCGAGCGCGCGCTGCGGCGTGGCGTCCGCCTGGAACGGCAGGTCCGACAGCAGCAGCGCCGTCGACAGGCCGCGTGCCACGCAGGCGGTGTGGTACGCGACGTCGTCCACCGCCACCGGCAGCGTGCTGTCGCGGCCCTGCGCGACCATGCCGAGCGAATCGCCGACAAGCACCAGGTCGATGCCGGCCGCGTCCATCGCGCGCGCGAAGCCGGCGTCGTAGGCGGTGAGCATGGCGAGCCGGCGGCCGTCGCGCTTGGCGTCGGCGAGCATCGGCACGGTCCAAGGTGATCGTGCCGGCAAAGTCCGGTCCGTGGCTTGCGCGGGCGAGGTGTACAAGGCGTGGCCTGCGGGAGTGCGGGGGTCGGCGGATTATGCGCCAGCGGGCGTCACGGCTTCGACGCAACCGCTCGCATCCACGCCGGCCAGCAGCGCGTCGACGCGTCCGCGGCCCGGCACGGCCATCGCCGGGGCGATGCGCGCGAGCGGCAGCAGTGCGAACGCGCGTTCGTGCAGGTGCGGGTGCGGGACGCGCAGGCCGGGTTCGTCGATGACGGCCTCGCCGTAGAGCAGCAGGTCGAGGTCGAGGATGCGCGGGCCCCACTGCTCCCCCGCCTCGCGCCGGCGGCCGAAGCGGCGTTCGAGTCCGAGCAGCGCGTCGAGCAGCGCGCGCGCCGCCAGCGTGGTTTCCACCAGCGCCGCGGCGTTCACGAAATCCGGCTGGTCGGTCTTGCCCCAGGCCGGCGTGCGGTAGAGGGGCGAGGCGCGCAGCAGGCGCGTGCCGGGCAACCGTTCCAGCGCCTGCGCGGCCTCGCGCAGGGTCGCGGCGGCATCGCCGAGGTTGGCGCCGAGGCCGACGGCCGCGACCACGGCCTCGCCCGCGCGCGTCATGCCGCGCCGGGCTGCCCGCCGCCGGCACCGCCGGGGCGACGCCTGCGACGGCGGCGCCGGGGCGGCGCGCCGTCCTGGGCATCGGGACCGTCGAGCAACGCGTCCGCGCCCGGGTCGGCATCGAAACCGGCATCGTGACCGTCGCCGCCCTGCTGGCCCGCGGATTGTTGCGCCTCGCGCCAGAAGCGCGCCTCTTCCGCATGCTCAGGCGAGGCGGCCTGGCGCAGCACCAGGAAGTCGTAGGCGGCGCGGAAACGCGGGTGCGCCAGCAGCCGGCCGACGCGCTTGCGCTGGGAGAAACGCGCCTGCAGCAGCCAGATCTCCTGCATCGGCAGCGAGAAGCGCCGCGGCAGCGCGATCGCCTCGAGCTGGTGCACGGTCACGCGGTCGGCGGCGCGGCGCTGCGCCTCCGCCGGATGCACGCCTTGCGCCTGCAGCGCCATCAGTGCCCGGCAGTACGCCGGCCACAGCAGCACTGCGAACAGGAACGCGGGCGACACCGGCTCGTCCGCGGCGACGCGCGCATCGGTGCCGCGCAGGCCCTCGAGCACCATGTTGCGCAGCGCGCCGCTGCGGTTGGCCTTCAGCGCCGCGGCCGTTTCCGGCAGCAGCACCGCGAGCAGCCCGTGGCGTTCGAGGCCGAGGAAGCTCTGTTCCGCGTGCCCCGACAGGAACAGCTTCAGGCATTCCTCGAACAGGCGCGCCGGCGCGGCTTCGCGCAGCAGCGGCGCGAGCGCCGGCAGGGGCGCCGCGGTCGCGTCGTCGATGCGGAAGCCGAGCTTCGCCGCCAGGCGCACGGCGCGCAGCATCCGCACCGGATCCTCCCGGTAGCGCGTCTCGGGATCGCCGATCAGCTTGAGCACGCGGTTCTGCACGTCCTCGAAGCCGCCGACGTAGTCGCGCACCGAGAAGTCCTCGATCGCGTAGTACAGCGCGTTCGCGGTGAAGTCGCGGCGCACCGCGTCGTCCTCGATCGTGCCGTAGACGTTGTCGCGCAGCAGGCGCCCGCCTTCGTGCAGCTGGCGGTCGCCGCTGCCGTCGTCGCTGTTCGCGCGGAAAGTCGCGACTTCGATGATCTCGCGCCCGAACACCACGTGCGCGAGGCGGAAGCGGCGGCCGATCAGCCGGCAGTTGCGGAACAACGCCTTCACTTCCTCGGGCGTGGCGTCGGTGGCCACGTCGAAATCCTTCGGGTGCAGGTCGACGAGCAGGTCGCGCACCGCGCCGCCGACCAGGTAGGCGCCGAAGCCGGCATCGCGGAGGCGGTACAGCACGCGCAGCGCGTTCGGGCTGATGTCCTTGCGGGAAATCGTGTGGGCGTCGCGCGGGATCGTGCGCGATTGCAGCGGGCGCGACTGCGACGGGACGGCGGCGTTGGCGGAGTCTTGGCTGGGCATCGTTGGCGGCCGGGCCGCGGGTGTTCGGGTCGTTGCCTTGCGGCGATCAAGCCCTCTATACTAGCAAGCCCTGTCGACGGCCCGGCCGCGGCGGGGACCGGCCGTCCAGCCGGGGTCCTCGCGGACCACCCCGCTCCCTTCGTCTAGAGGCCTAGGACGTGGCCCTCTCAAGGCTAAAACACGAGTTCGAATCTCGTAGGGAGCGCCAGTATCTGAAAGCCCGGCTTCGGCCGGGCTTTTTTCTTCCCGGCCCGGCTTCGCCCGGCAGCGGACTGCGAGCGCGCGGCCGCAGTCGCTAAACTAGGCGGGTTGTCGCCACCGGACCCAGGCCATGCCCTTCGTCGTCACCGAGAACTGCATCAAGTGCAAGTACACCGACTGCGTCGAGGTGTGCCCGGTCGACTGCTTCCATGAAGGCCCGAACTTCCTGGTGATCGATCCGGACGAGTGCATCGACTGCACGCTGTGCGAGCCGGAATGCCCGGTCAACGCGATCTACCCGGAGGACGACGTCCCCGCCGGCCAGGAAGGCTTCGTCGCGCTCAACGCCGAGCTGTCGAAGGCCTGGCCGGTGATCACGGTCCGCAAGGACGCGCCGGCGGATGCCGCCGAGTGGGACGGCAAGCCGGGCAAGCTCCCGCTGCTGGAACGCTGACGCGCCGGGCGGCGCGCCGCGCCCCGGCTGCTCAGCCGCCGAGCGCGGCCTTCAGCGCCGCGACCACCTTCGCGGGCGCCTCGCCCGTCGCCGCCTGGCCGCGCGGATCGACCGTGGACACGTAGCTGCCGGCGTCGACCTTGCTCACCCGCACCAGGAAGTTCGCGCCGCCATAGCTGACGTCGTAGGCGCCGAGCAGCTGTGCCTTGCTGGCGATGGTCAGGCCTTCGATCTTCGCGAGCGCGTCGCCGACCTGCGCGAACACCGCATCGCGGTCGCCCGCGACGGTGAATCCGTTCGCCGCAGGGGATGCCGGGGCGGCGGCCTGCGCGGCGCCGAGCGAGGAGCGCGTCACCGAGCCGGGCTTCGCGTCGGGCAGCAGCATGGCGCCGGCGGTGTCGGGCGCGTCGAGGTCCGGCGGCACCTCCAGCGGGCGCGCGTCGCCGACCTTCTGGAAGCCCGTGTCCTTCTTGAACCAGTGGCAACCGGACACCGAGGCCGCGAGCATCAGGGCCACGGGCAACGCGGCGAAGGCGGACGGGCGGGAAAGCGTGGGACGACGCATGGTGTTCTCCTGGTCAGGCCGCGAGCGGATCGCCGCAGGCGTGTTCGATTTCGTGCACCGCCGTGGCCTGGCGGTCGGCATCGCCGGCGAGCGCCGGCGACAGGGGCGTCAGCGGAAGGCGCAGGCCGTGCCCGATCTGCATGCGCGCGAGCAATGCCTTCAGCGGAATGGGATTGGGCTCGGCGCCGAGGAACGCGAACACCGGCTGCAGGCGCGCGTCGAGCGCGCGCGCCGCGTCGGCATCGCGCGCGCCGCGCGCCAGGTCGCACAGCCGGCGCATCGCGCGCGGCAGCACGTTCGACGCGACCGAGACCACGCCGTCGGCGCCGGCAAGCATCGCCCGCATCGCCGTGGGATCGTCGCCGCTGAGCACCGCGAAACCGTCGTCGCGCAGCGGCAGCAGCGCCGCCATGCGTTCCGGTTCGTTGCGCGCTTCCTTGATGCCGAGGATGCGCTCGTGGCCTGCGAGCGTCGCCGCCGTTTCCGGCAGCAGGTCGCAGCCGGTGCGGCCCGGCACGTTGTAGAGGACGACCGGCATCGCGCCGTCGTCGGCGACGGCGCGGAAATGCGCTTCCAGGCCCGCCTGCGTCGGCCGCACGTAAGGCGGCGTCACGACCAGTGCCGCGTCGGCGCCGAGCGCGGCGGCGCGACGGGTCTGCTCGATCGTCTTCGCGGTGTTCGAATGGCCGGTGCCGGCGAGCACCGGCACGGTGCCGCGCGCGGTCTCGACGGCGATGCGCAGCAGCGTTTCGTATTCCGGCTCGAACAGCGCCGGCGCCTCGCCGGTGGAACCGGCCACGACCAGCGCCTGGGTACCGCCGTCGAGCTGCAATTGCAGCAGGCGGCGCCAGGCGTCGAGGTCGATCTCCCCGGCCGCCGTGAAGGGCGTGGCCAGGGCCGTGATGCTGCCGGAAAGTCGCAAGCGGGGCTGCTCCGGTGGGGGTCGGCGGTGCCCTGCCGATGTTACTTGCGGCGCCGAAGCACGGGCAAGTATGCTGGCTGCCGGCCCCGCGTGCCTCGCGGGGCGCGCAGCCCAACGCCACGGACGCCGCCTTGACCGACCCCGATTCCCTCCGTCCGTCGCCGAACGAGAACCACCTGCTGATCAACGCCTATACGACGCATCCGCGGTCGCCCCTGCTCGCGGTGACGCGGCGGATCGCCGACAGCGGCTGCAACCTCGTGGACACCCGCCTGGCGACGGTCGGCCGTGACGTTTCGGTGACGGCGCTCGCGACCGGCTCCTGGGACGCGGTGGCCAAGCTCGAGACGATGCTCGGCAAGCTCGAGCGCGACGAGGGCCTGAAGCTGGTGTGGTACCGCACCGGCCCGAAGCCGGTGCAGTCGAACCTGCTGCCCTACGTGATCGAGGTGGTCGCGGCGGACAAGCCTGGCATCCTGTTCCAGCTCGCCGACTTCTTCGACCGCCAGTCGATCACGATCGAGAGCCTGCACTGCTCGCGCTACCGCGCGATGCAGACCGGCGCCGAGATGTTCACCGCGCAGGTCACGATCGGCATCCCTTCGGACATGCACATCGCCGCGCTGCGCGACGACTTCCTCGAGTTCTGCGACCACCTGAACCTCGACGCCATCATGGACCCGATGAAGTTCTGAGGCATCGGCCGGGAGCACGAAGCACGCACATGGTCGCCATCGGAAAGCCGCTGCCCAAGACGGTGCTCAAGCTGCCGCTGGCGCTTTCCGGCGGCGAAACGGCGACGCTCGGCGACTACGCCGGCAAGTGGCTCGTCCTCTACTTCTACCCGAAGGATTCCACGCCTGGCTGCACCACCGAGGGCCTGGACTTCAACGCGCTGCTGCCGAAGATCCGCAAGGCCGGCGCCGAAGTGCTGGGCGCCTCGCGCGATTCGGTGAAGTCGCACGACAACTTCTGCGCGAAGCAGGGCTTCCGCTTCCCGCTCGCCAGCGATCCCGGCGAGGCGCTGTGCCAGGCGTTCGGCGTGATCAGGCCCAAGAAGCTCTACGGCCGCGAGTTCATCGGCGTGGAGCGCAGCACCTTCCTCATCGGCCCCGACGGCGTGCTCCGCAGGGAGTGGCGCGGGGTG
>DASTWT010000005.1:0-8238 GCA_035765815.1 Luteimonas sp.
TCGGCGCTCATCTCCGGGTCGTGGATCATGCCGATGGACTTCAGGTGGTCCTCGACGATGCTGCCCAGCTCGGCCACCAGCGACGGCATGTACACGCCGCCGGCCTTGAAGTAGCCGCCCTTGGGGTCGAACACGGCCTTCATCTCCTCCACCAGGAAGGTGACGTCGCCGCCCTTGCGGAACACCGCGGACATGATCCGGGTGAGCGCGACGATCCACTGGAAGTGCTCCATGGACTTGGAGTTGATGAACACCTCGAACGGGCGCCGCGATTCGTGCTCGGTGCCGGCGTTGAGGACGATGTCGTTGATGGTCACGTACATGGCGTGCTCCACCAGCGGCGACTTGATCTTGTAGGTGCTCCCGATCAGCACTTCCGGGCGCTCGATGCGCTCGTGCATCTGGATGACGTCGGCCGTCGGCAGCTCGGCCTCCACCGTCGCGCGCGCCACGGACTCGGCCTGGACCGCCTTCGCCTTGTCCTCGGGGGTGACGACGGCGTAGCCCTTGATTTTCTTGTCGATCTTGACGGCCATGGCGGCGGTTCCTGCGTGTTTTCTTCTGATTGATGCGTTGCGTTCTGTTGCCGGACCTCCCTCCGCGGACGGAGGGAGGCCGGGTGCCGACTACTTCGACTTCTTCGCGGCCTTGCGGGCCGACTTGCGCGGCGCGGCCTTGCGGGCGGCCTTGCGCGGCGCGGCCTTCTTCGCCGCAGCCTTCCGCGGCGCCGCCTTGCGGGCGGTCTTCTTCGCGGCGGCCTTGCGCGCCGGCGCCTTGCGGGCGGCGGTCTTGCGCGTGGCCTTCTTCGCGCCGGCCTTCTTCGCGGCCGGCTTGCGGGTCGCCTTCTTCGCGGCCTTCTTGCCGGCCTTCTTCGCGGCGCGCTTCTTGCCCGCGCCCGCGCGCTTCAGCGCGGCCGCTTCCTTCTTGGCGCCGGCGCTGGCCGCGGCCAGCGACTTCTTCGCCGAGCCGACCGCCTTCTTCGCCTTCTTCGCAGCCTTCTTGGCGGTCTTGCCCGCCTGCTTGCCAATCGCCTTCGCCTTGTCGGCGACGGCCTCGACGGCGTTGGTGAGGGTCGTCGCGACCCCGTTGCCGTTGCTCATGGTGCTTCCTCGTCAGGTAGGTATCGCGGGCGGGGCGCCCGCGACGCCGAATGTAGCGCGAACCGCGTGCGGCGGGAGCATCCGCCGCCCCGGCTCAGAACTTGCCGTAGTACCCCTCTTTCAGGGCGTCGAACAGGTTGGCGGCGGTGTGCATCTCGCCGTCGTACTCGATCTGCTCGTTGCCCTTCACTTCCAGGAAGCTGCCGTCCTCCAGCTCGAAGCGGTACAGGGTGTTCTCCAGGTCCGCTTCCTTGACCAGCACGCCCTGGAAGGCGGCCGGGTTGAAGCGGAACGTGGTGCAGCCCTTCAGGCCCTGCTGGTGGGCGTAGCGGTAGATGTCCTTGAAGTCCTCGTACGGGTAGTCGGTCGGGACGTTCGCGGTCTTGGAGATCGACGAGTCCACCCACTTCTGCGCCGCGGCCTGGACATCGACGTGCGCCTTCGGGGTGATGTCGTCGGCGGAGATGAAGTAGTCCGGCAGCTTCGCCGCCGCGTCCTCGGCGAAGGGCATCGCCTGCGGGTTGACCAGCTCGCGGTAGGCCAGCAGCTCGTAGCTGTAGACGTCCACCTTCTCCTTGGTCTTCTTGCCCTCGCGGATCACGTTGCGGCTGTAGTGGTGCGCGAACGAGGGCTCGATGCCGTTGGAGGCGTTGTTGGCGAGCGACAGGCTGATCGTGCCGGTCGGCGCGATCGAGCTGTGGTGGGTGAAGCGCGCGCCCTGTTCGGCCAGCGCGTCGACCAGCTCCGGCGCGACCTCGGCCACGCGCTGCATGTAGCGCGAGTAGCGCGCGTGCAGGACGCTGCCCTTGATCTTCTGGCCGGCCTTCCAGCCGTCCTTCTTCATCTCCGGGCGCTTGCGCAGCATCTCGGCGGTGACCTCGAACTCCTCGGCCATGATCGGCGCCGGACCCTTCTCCTGCGCCAGCGCCAGGCCGGTTTCCCAGCCGGCCACCGCCATCTCGCGGGCGATGCGCTCGGTGAACTCGCAGGAATCCTTGTCGCCGTACTTCATCTTCAGCATGGTCAGCGTGCTGCCCAGGCCGAGGAAACCCATGCCGTGGCGGCGCTTGCGCATGATCTCGTCGCGCTGCTGCTGCAGCGGCAAACCGTTCACTTCGACCACGTTGTCGAGCATGCGGGTGAACACCCGCACGACTTCCTTGTACTCGTCCCAGTCGAACGAGGCTTCGTCGGTGAACGGCTTGCGGATGAACTTGGTGAGGTTCACCGAGCCCAGCAGGCAGGCGCCGTACGGCGGCAGCGGCTGCTCGCCGCAGGGGTTGGTGGCGCGGATCGTCTCGCACCACCAGTTGTTGTTCATCTCGTTGACGCGGTCGATCAGGATGAAGCCCGGCTCGGCGTAGTCGTACGTCGAGACCATGATCATGTCCCACAGGTGCCGGGCGCGGATGTGCCCGTACACCTTGCACGCGACCATGCCGTCCTCGCGCGGGATGTAGTTCTTGTGCGTCGGCCAGTCGCGCCAGACCACCTTCTCGGCGTCGGCCAGGTCGACGTCGCCCTGCTCCTTCACATTGATCGGGAACACCAGCGGCCAGTCCCCGTCGTGCTCGACCGCCTCCATGAAGCCGTCGGTGACCAGCAGCGACAGGTTGAACTGGCGCAGGCGGCCGTCCTCGCGCTTGGCGCGGATGAAGTCCTTCACGTCCGGGTGCGAGACGTCGAACGTGCCCATCTGCGCGCCGCGGCGGCCGCCGGCGGAGGAGACGGTGAAGCACATCTTGTCGTAGATATCCATGAAGGACATCGGGCCGGAGGTGTACGCGCCGGCGCCGGCGACGAACGCGCCGCGCGGGCGCAGCGTCGAGAACTCGTAGCCGATGCCGCAGCCGGCCTTCAGGGTCAGGCCGGCCTCGTGGACCTTGTCCAGGATGCCGTCCATCGAGTCCTCGATGGTGCCGGACACGGTGCAATTGATCGTCGACGTGGCCGGCTTGTGCTCCAGCGCGCCGGCATTGGAGGTGATGCGGCCAGCCGGGATCGCGCCGCGGCGCAGGGCCCACAGGAACCGCTCGTTCCAGTAGGCGCGCTTCTCGGCGGTCGGCTCGGCGTCCGACAGGGCGCGGGCGACGCGCTGGTAGGTGCCGTCGATGTCCGGGTCCACGGGGACGCCGGCCTTGGTCTTGAGGCGGTACTTCTTGTCCCAGATGTCCTGGGAGGCCGGCTGCATCGGGATCTCCCGGTCGCCGGCGACGTCGCTGGAATCCATGGTGGGGGCCACCGCCTCAAGGCGCACTGTGCTCATCCTGTCGCTCGCTCCCTCGTCATGTGCGCGGCTGGGCCGCGTCGTTGTTGTTTGCGGCGGAGGTGCCGGGGGAGCGATGGCATCGCGGCCAGCATGGGCGCTGCCGCGTGTCCGCTTCGTGTGCTCCACGGCGTGTTCCACGCCGTGCGCCCTACCCCCAGCCCTTGGGCCGATCCTGCCGCCAACACCCCAAGATGTTGTGGCCGAAGCCCTCAAGCTATCCCCGGGTCCGGGTCCTGTCAACCGGTTTCCGCAGGCGCGGCCGGAGGCGCGGGATGCGCCCCGCGGGGGGCGCTGAAACGGGGTCCGGACGGCACTCCGGCCACCTTGTCGGGGCGCTTCCGGAAACTTCAGCGGGGATTCGGCGGTCGCAGCCGAAACTGAATATGCTGCCGCGATCACGCGGCCCCAACTCCGGGCTCACGATCATGTCTCCGATGTCCCAGACACCTCCTTCCCGCCCCGCCCCCGAGCGGCCGGACCCCGCGCGCCCGCGCGCGCTGGCCTGGCTGGCCGCCCTCGCCGCCGCGGCCGCCTTCGGCGGCTTCGCCGCGACCTGGCTGCAGCCGCCCATCGCCACGGCCCAGGCCAGCGAGGGCGCCGCCGCAATGCCGGCGGCGGCGGCCAGCCTGCCGAGCGCGGTCGCCGGCACGCCGGTGCCGTCCCTGGCGCCGATGCTCAAGCGCGTGCTGCCGGCGGTGGTCAGCGTGCACAGCACCCAGCGCGTGCGGATCAACAACCCGTTCGCGGACGACCCGCTGTTCCGGCGGATGTTCCCGAACGTGCCGCAGGAGCGGATCAACCAGTCGCTGGGTTCGGGCGTGATCGTGGATGCGGCCCACGGCTACATCCTCACCAACCACCACGTGATCGAGGGTGCGGACACGGTGTCGGTGACGCTGGCCGACGGGCGCACGATGCCGGCCGAATTCGTCGGCTCCGATCCGGACACCGACGTGGCGCTGATGCGCATCCAGGTGCCGAAGGACACGCCGCTCACCGCGATCCCGCTGGCGGACAGCTCGAAACTGCAGGTCGGCGACTTCGTGGTCGCGGTCGGCAATCCGTTCGGCATCGGCCAGACCGTCACCTCCGGCATCGTCTCGGCGGTGGGCCGCAGCGGCCTGCAGGGCCTGGGCTACCAGAACTTCATCCAGACCGACGCGTCGATCAATCCGGGCAACTCCGGCGGCGCGCTGGTGAACCTCGACGGCCAGCTGGTCGGCATCAACACCGCGAGCTTCAACCCGCACGGCTCGATGGCCGGCAACATCGGCCTGGGCTTCGCGATCCCGTCCAACCTGGCCGGCGACGTGATGCGGCAGCTGCTCGCGACCGGCGAAGTGCATCGCGGCAGCCTCGGCGTCGACGCCCAGGACGTGGACGCGCGCATCGCCGGCGGGCTCGGCCTCGACGAGGCGCGCGGCGCGGTCGTGACCCGGGTGTACCCCGATTCGGCCGCGGCGGCCGCAGGCCTGCAGGTGGGCGACGTGATCGTCGCCGCGAACGGCCAGCGCATTTCCGACCGCGACACGCTGCGCAACTTCGAAGGCCTGCAGTCCGTGGGCGCGAAGGTCGCGCTCGACGTGCGCCGCAACGGCAAGCCGCTGCAGCTGTCGGCGACGCTGCGCGAACAGCCGCGCCAGGTCGCGGGCAAGGGCCTGGATCCGCGCCTGGCCGGCGCGTCCTTCGCCGAGCTGCCGGCGAACCTGCGCCAGGCCGGCGTGGACGGCGTGTACGTCGACGGCGTCGCCGACGGCAGCCGCGCCGAGGCCAACGGCCTGCGCGAAGGCGACATCATCGTGGCCGCGAGCAGCGGCCGCTTCGACGATCTCGCCGGCTTCCGGCTGAGCTTCGGCAAGACACCGCAGGCGCTGGTGCTGCGGGTCCGGCGCGGCGACGCGCAGGCGGACCTGCTGATGCGCTGACCCCATCCATGGAGAGAGGAGAACCCCCGATGTCACCTACCGCTAGCGACAACATGAAGGCCAGCCTCGGCGAGGCCGGCAGCCACCTGCGCCAGGCCGCGGGCCACGCGGGCGAGGCGATCAAGGGCGCGGCCTCCGCCGCGGGCGACGAGATGCGCCTGGGCAAGGCGCAGATGAAGTCGGAGCTCGCCGACGGCGCGCTGTCCGGCATCGCCGCGCTCGAGCAGGCCGGCGCCGCCAGCCGCGAGCAGATGGACGCGCTCATGGACAAGGGCCGCGACCTCATCGACAGCGCCTCGGAGCTGATCCGCGAGCGCCCGCTCGCCTCGTTCGGCATCGCCTTCGCCGCCGGCTGGATCATCGCCAAGCTCGCCCGCAGCGGCAGCAAGTAAGCGCCATGGCCCACGCGGGGGACGCGCGCGACGAGGCCGGCGACGGCGAGGACGCGCCGCGGCGGAAGCAGGGCATCGACGACGCCGTGCGCGAGCTCGGCGCCGCCGGGCGCGCCACGTTCGAGGCGGGCCGCGACGCCGGCAAGGCGTTCCGGATCCTGTTCGCGGCCGACGTCTCGCTGGCGCGCAGCGCGTTCGGCCGCACGCTCGCGCTGACCGGCGTGGCGATCGCGTTCGGCGCGTCGGCGTGGCTGCTGCTGATGGCGGCGCTGATCGTCGGCCTGAGCCGCGGGCTCGGCATGCCCTGGGCGCTGGCGCTGCTGCTGACGGCGCTGCTCAGCGTCGCAGTCACGATCGGCGCGGCATGGATGGCGACGCGCTATTTCGAGCACACGCGCCTGAAGGCCACGCGGCGCCAGCTCGCGCGGCTGGGCATCGGCGAGCTCGCCGACTTCATGCCCGATCCCGGCAGCGGCGAATCGGCGAGCGTCGCCGCGGCGAAGACCGCGGCCGCGACCGGCGAAGGCGAGCCGGTGAAGAAGGGCCTCGGCATCGACGTGACTCCTCCGTGAGGCGGCCGGCATGAGCTTCGATGCCCTCATCCAGAAGGTGCGCCAGGCCGAGGCCGCGCTCGAAGCGCAGGAGCGCCGCGCGGGCGCCGACTGGCGCCAGCTGCGCGCGACCTGGCGCGCGCTGTGGACGCCGGGGCGGCTCGTGGTCGCGGGCCTCGCCGCCGGCTTCATCGTCGGCCGCGCCGAACCCTTCAAGCGCGCCGCGCGCGGCGGCGTGCTGCAGCTGGTCACCGCGCTGTCGGGGCTGTTCGCCGGCGGCAGCGCGCAGGCCGCCGCGAGCGAAGCCGGCGACGCCGCGGACGCGGCGCAGCAGGCGCAGGGCGCGCCGCGCGCCGAATCGCCGGAGCCGCAGCCGCAGCCGGAGCCGGAGGAACCCCCCGCCGACGCCGAGCGCCGCTATCGCGAAGCCGGATTGCCATGACCACGCCATCCTCCGATCCGCCCGCTTCTCCGCCCGCGTCCGCCGCGCCCACCGCCATCGCGCCGGCGCCGCTGGTCGCCATTCCCGGCGACGCCGCGCCGCGCCCGTTCGCCTCGCGGCCGCGGCCGCGCGCGCCGGCCGCGGTGCTGGTGGTGGCCACGCTCGCGGTCGGCTTCACCCTGTGGGCGGCGCAGGGCCTGCTGCTGCCGGTGCTGCTGGCGATGTTCTTCGCGCTGATCGGCAATCCGATCATCCGCGTGCTGCAGCGGGCGTACGTGCCGCGCTTCGTGAGCGCGCTGCTGGTGCTCGCGCTCGGCCTGGCCGGCACCGGCCTGCTCGCCAGCCAATTGATCGTGCCCGCGGGCGAATGGATCCGGCAGGTGCCGCGCGAGATGCAGGGCCTGGCGCCGAAGCTGCGCGACCTCGCGCGGCCGGTGCAGGAAGCGAACAAGGCCGCCGAGAACATCGCCCGCGCCGCCGGCGGCGAGAACATCGCCCGTCCCGTGCAGGTGGTGCGCACCGAGGTCAACGACCCGTACCGCGCGCTCACCGCGACGCCGCGGATGATCGCGGCCGTGCTTGCGGTGGTGCTGCTGACGTTCTTCTTCATGGTCTACGGGCAGAGCCTGCAGCGCAACGCGATCGCGCTGCTGCCCGGGCGCCAGCAGAAGAAGCTGACGGTGGAGATCCTGCAGGAAATCGAGCACGAGATGTCGCGCTACGTGCTCACGATCAGCGCGATCAACGTGCTCGTCGGGCTGGCGCTCGCGGGCGCGCTGTACTGGCTCGGCGTGCCCGGCGACGAGGCGCTGCTGTGGGGCACGATGGCGGCGCTGCTGAACTACGCGCCCTACGTCGGGCCGCTGATCGGCATCCTGGTGATGCTGCTGATGGGCTTCGTGGCCTTCGACGACCTGTGGCAGTCGGTGCTGCCGGCGGCGATCTACCTGGGCCTGCACACGCTGGAAGGCCAGCTGGTCACGCCGATCGTGCTCGGCGCGCGGATGGCGCTGTCGCCGCTGGTGCTGATCCTGGCGCTGATGGTGTTCGGCTGGCTGTGGGGCATCGTCGGGCTGCTGCTGGCGGTGCCGCTGCTGGTCTGCGTCAAGATCGTGCTGTCGCGCGTGGAAGGGCTGGAAGGCTGGGCGCGGCTGCTGGAATGAGCCGCCGCCGGGCGCCGGCGCGGCACGCGCGGCGCGGCGGGCGCCCCCGGTAGAATCGCAGCGTGAGCTTCCCCGTCCGCGCCATCACCCTCGACCTCGACGACACGATCTGGCCGATCGAGCCGGTGATCGTCCGCGCCGAGGCGGCGCTGGGCGCGTGGCTGGAGCGGCACGCGCCGCGCACCGCCGCGCACTGGCCGCTGGAGGCGCGGCGCGCGCTGCGCGACGAGGTGGCCGCGGCGCACCCGCACCTGGCGCACGATTTCACCCGCCAGCGCATGATCTCCCTGGAGCGCATGTTCGCGGCCGCGGGCGACGATCCCGCGCTCGCCGGGCCCGCGTTCGACGCGTTCTTCGCCGCGCGCTGCGAGGTCGAGCACTACGCCGACAGCCTCG
>DASTWT010000006.1:0-3578 GCA_035765815.1 Luteimonas sp.
CCGGGGATCTCGAAAACAGGGATGTTTTCGAGAAGCCTCCATGGATGGATCCACGGCGTGCCCCGGCCCGAACCCTCGCATCCGCGGCGACCCCGCACGAAGGCCGAGACGCATTCGCGGAGCCCGGCCCCGAAGCGACGCCTCGCTACGGTCAGTCGCCGATGGCGATCGGTCGCGACGGGTCGCTGATCCAGCCGCTCCAGGAACCGGTGAACAGCCGCGCCCCCCGCACGCCGGCATGTTCCATCGCGAGCAGGTGGTGGCACGCGGTGACGCCGCTGCCGCACATCGCGATGACGCTCCGCGGGTCGCGGCCCTGCAGCAGCGCATCGAATTCGCGGCGCAGGACTTCGGGCGACTTGAAGCGCCCGTCCGCGGCGAGGTTGTCCGCGTAAGGCCGGTTGCGCGCGCCGGGCACGTGGCCGGCGACGCGATCGAGCGGTTCGGTTTCGCCGCGGAAACGCGGCGCCGCGCGCGCGTCGAGCAACAGGTCGCCGTTGTCCAGCCGCGCCTGCACCGTCACGGCGTCGAGCAGGCGGGCGGCGTCGAAGCCGTCCGTCGCGTACTCGGCCGGCACCGGCTGCGGCACGCGAGCGTCCACCGGCAATCCGAGCTGCGTCCAGCGCGCCCAGCCGCCGTCGAGCACGGCCACGCGCTCGTGGCCGAGCGTGCGCAGCATGAACCACAGGCGGGCGGCGAATGCGCCGTCGCCATCGTCGTACGCGACCACCTGCGTGTCGCGCGCAATGCCCCAGGCGCCCAGCCGCGCAATGAAGTCGGCGGCTTCCGGCCACGGGTGGCGCCCCTGCCCCTGCTTGCGGTGGTCGGAGAGATCGGTCTCGAGCTCCACCCGGATCGCGCCCGGGATGTGCGATTCCGCGTAGAGCCGCGGGCCCGCGCCGCGGTCGGCGAGCGACACGCGGCAGTCGGCCACGACGAGCCGCGGATCGCCCAGCCGCGATGCCAGCGCTTCGGCCTGCACCAGCGTTGTCCATGCAGCGATCGTGTCGCCGGTCGCGTCGTCGGCGGCGTGGTTCATTGCGCGCGCTCCAGTCGTTGCCGCAGGTTGAACAGGATCGAGGCGGTCGCGCCCCAGATGCGCAGGCGCGGCTGCCCGCGGTCGGCGAATTCGAGCACGGTGCGCTCGCGCCCCTGCCATTGCAACGGCACGCGGCGCAGGTTCGCTTCGCCCATCAGGAATTCGAGCGGCACCTCGAAGACTTCGTCCACTTCGCCCGGATCCGGCTGCGCGCGATAGGACGGCGCGACGGCGGCGACCAGCGGCAGCACCAGGAAGCCAGTGACCGTGGCGAGCGGATCGAGCCAACCCAGCGGCGACAGCGCGCCGGGCGCGACCCCGATTTCCTCGCCCGTTTCGCGGATCGCAGCGGCAGCGGCGTCGCGGTCGCCGGGCTCGATGCGGCCACCGGGGAAGCTCACCTGCCCCGCATGCCGGCGCAAGGCATCGGTGCGCCGCGTCAACAGCACCTGCATGCCTTCGACGCGCGGCACGAGCCCCACGAGCACGGCGGCCGGCACCGGCGCGGCTTCCGGCAGCAACCCGGCGACTTCCTCGAGGTTCCAGGCCGGGCCGGACGGCACCGCGGACAGCGGCTGCAGCGCGGCGGCGATGCGTTGCAGCGCGTGCGTCGCGGCGACGGCGCCGGCGTCCACGACCCCTCAGTCCTCGCCGCGCGCGTCGAGGCGCTCCATCACCCGCAGCCGCGCCGCATCGTCCATCGCCGGCCACGCCGCGATCTCGGCGCCGGTGCGGCCGCAGCCCTTGCACAGGCCGTCCGCGCCGAGCTCGCAGACCCCGGTGCAGGGGCTGAGCACGACGCGCTGCAGCGGGTAGTCGAGGGAAAACATGACGGCGAATATAGCAACGCCGGCACTGGGCCGGCGTCGCGTCCTGCTGTCCTGGCGGCGTCGCTTACTGGACGCTGACCAGCTTGATCTCGAACTGCACCGCGACGTTCGGCGGGAACGGGCTGCGCGGATCGTTGCCGAAGGCCTTGTCCGAGGGCAGCACCACTTCCCACTTCGAGCCCTGCGGCATCATCAGCAGCACTTCGCGGATCGCCGGGATCTCGATCTCGCTGAGCTTGGTGGGGTTCATCTTCTGCGCGGCGGGCGCCGGCGTCGGCTGCTGGCCCCACGGGAACGGGCCGGAGACTTCGAGCTGCACCGTGCTCGCCTGGGTCGGCTTCGGGCCCGAACCGGTCTCGATGACGCGGTACTGCACGCCGTCGGCCAGGGACTTCACGCCCGCCTTGGCCTTGTTCTGCGCGATGTACGCGTCGCTCTTGGTCTTGTTCTCGGCGGCGGCCTTGTCGAACTCGGCCTTGGCCTTGGCCTGCAGGCGCTGCTGCATCGCCTGGTAGACGTTGCGCATCTGGTCGACCGGCACGGCCGGATCCTTCTTCGCGAAACCGTCCTGGAGGGCCTTGGTCATCGTGGCCAGGTCCAGGGCTTCGCCGCTCTCGGCGGTCTCGCGGCCGAGCTGGTAACCGAGCGCGTAGCTCAGCTTGCCCTTGTCGGAGGTGAGGTCCTGCGCGCTGGCCAGGCCGGTCGCGGTCAGGGTCAGGGCCGCGAGGGCGGCGGCGGCGAGCACGCGCGACTGCATAAAGCGCAACTTCATTCGGTGGAACCTCCGGGGGTGGGCACGCGCCCCATGGCTCGCATGGGGCGCGCTAGGATAGCGGCCGCAGGGCTTAACTGCCACTGACGACCCACCTCCGACCGCGGGCGCGGCGCCGAGTTCCGCGCCTGCCCGCCCCACGCTGCCGGAACCCCGCGATGACCGACCCCGTCCTCCTCAGCACCGATCGCGGCGCCGTCCGCGTGTTCACCGTCAACCGCCCCGACAAGCTGAACGCGCTGGACCTGGCGACCCTCGACGCCCTCCAGGCCGCCTTCGATGCCGCCGCGGCCGATCCGGCGGTGCGGGTGGTCGTGCTGACCGGCGCCGGCCCGAAGGCCTTCGTCGCCGGCGCCGACATCGCCCAGATGAACGCGCTCACCCCGGCCGAGGGGCGCGACTTCGCCCTGCGCGGGCAGCGGATGATGCGCACGGTCGAGACCCTGCCCAAGCCGGTGATCGCGATGGTCAACGGCTTCGCCCTCGGCGGCGGCCTCGAGCTGGCGATGTGCTGCCACCTGCGCATCGCCGCCGACAACGCGAAGGTCGGCCAGCCGGAAGTGAACCTCGGCCTGATCCCGGGCTTTGGCGGCAGCCAGCGCCTGCTGCGCCTGGCCGGGCGCGCGGCGACGCTGGAGCTGTGCCTCACCGGCGCGCCCATCGACGCGGCGCGCGCGCTGCAGCTGGGCATCGTCAACCGGGTCGCACCGGTGGCGGAACTCGAGGCGCAAACCATGGCGCTGGCGGACCAGCTCGCCGCTTCCGCGCCGCTGGCGCTGCGCGGGGTGCTCGACTGCGTCAACTTCGGCGGCGAATGCGCGATCGGGGAAGGCCTCGCGTACGAGGCGGCGCAGTTCGGCCTGATGTTCGCCACCGAGGACATGCGCGAAGGCACCGGCGCGTTCCTGGCGCGGCGCAAGCCGGAATTCCACGGCCG
>DASTWT010000007.1:0-8454 GCA_035765815.1 Luteimonas sp.
TCCGACGTGGTCGTCATCAACGCCGGCCTGAAGTCCGAGGGCATCGTCCCGATCGAGCAGTTCCGCAACGACGCCGGCGAGATCGACGTGGGCATCGGCGACACCGTCAAGGTGGCGCTGGACTCGCTCGAGAACGGTTTCGGCGAGACCGTGCTGTCGCGCGAGAAGGCCAAGCGCGCGATGGTGTGGGACGAACTCGAGGAAGCCCTCGAGAAGAACGAAACCATCACCGGCCGCATCAGCGGCAAGGTCAAGGGCGGCTTCACCGTCGACATCAAGGACGTCCGCGCGTTCCTGCCGGGCTCGCTGGTCGACGTGCGCCCGGTCCGCGACCCGGTGTACCTGGAAGGCAAGGAGCTGGAGTTCAAGCTCATCAAGCTCGACCGCAAGCGCAACAACGTGGTGGTCTCGCGCCGCGCGGTGGTCGAGTCCGAGCATTCGGAAGAGCGCGAGCAGCTGCTCGAGAAGCTGGTCGAGGGCGCCGTGCTGAAGGGCGTCGTCAAGAACCTGACCGACTACGGCGCGTTCGTCGACCTCGGCGGCATCGACGGCCTGCTGCACATCACCGACATGGCCTGGAAGCGCGTGCGCCATCCGTCCGAAGTCGTGGAAGTGGGCCAGGAGCTCGACGTCCGCGTGCTCAAGTACGACCGCGAGCGCAACCGCGTCAGCCTCGGCCTGAAGCAGCTCGGCGAGGATCCGTGGGACAACATCTCGCGCCGCTACCCGGCCAACACCCGCGTGTTCGGCAAGGTCTCCAACGTGACCGACTACGGCGCGTTCGTCGAGATCGAGCCGGGCGTCGAGGGCCTGGTGCACGTGTCCGAGATGGACTGGACCAACAAGAACGTGAACCCGTCCAAGGTCGTGCAGGTCGGCGACGAAGTGCAGGTCATGGTGCTGGACGTCGACGAGGAGCGTCGCCGCATCTCGCTCGGCATCAAGCAGGTCACCAGCAACCCGTGGGAGACCTTCGCCGCGATCCACAAGAAGGGCGACAAGGTGTCGGGCCAGATCAAGTCGATCACCGACTTCGGCATCTTCATCGGCCTGGACGGCGGCATCGACGGCCTGGTCCACCTGTCCGACATCAGCTGGAACTCGACCGGCGAGGACATCGCCCGCAACTACAAGAAGGGCGACACGCTCGAGGCCGTCGTGCTGGCGGTCGATCCGGAGCGCGAGCGCATCTCGCTGGGCGTCAAGCAGCTCGAGCAGGACCCGATGGGCCAGTTCCAGGCCAACAACACCCGCGGCTCGATCGTCACCGGCACGGTGAAGGACGTCGACGCCAAGGGCGCGACCATCGACCTGGGCGACGGCGTCGAGGGCTACCTGGCCGCGCGCGACATCGCGCACGAGCGGGTCGAGGACGCCAGCCAGAAGCTGAAGGTGGGCGACAAGGTCGAGGCCAAGATCATGGGCACCGACCGCAAGAGCCGCCTGATGCAGCTGTCGATCAAGGCCAAGGACGAGGCGGAGACGCAGGAAGCGCTCGCCGAGTACAACAAGGCCGCCTCCGAGGCGTCCAGCGGCACCACCAAGCTGGGCGCGCTGCTGCGCGAGCAGCTCGAGGGCAAGTCGGAGTAAGCGATCGCGGGGTTTCCCGCACGCCCGGCCGTTCGCGGCCGGGTCGGCAACAAGGGGCGGCCCGGTGTTCCCGGGCCGCCTTCCCGCATCGGGCCCGGCCTTTTTTCCTGGAAAGCATGACCAAGTCCGAACTGATCGAGATCCTCGCCCAGCGCCAGGGCCACCTGAAGGCGGACGACGTCGACCTCGCGGTCAAGTCGCTGCTGGAGATGATGGGCGGCGCGCTTTCCGGCGGGGAACGGATCGAGATCCGCGGCTTCGGCAGCTTCTCGCTGCACTACCGGCCGCCGCGCACCGGGCGCAATCCCAAGACCGGCGACGCCGTCGCGCTTCCGGGCAAGCACGTCCCGCACTTCAAGCCGGGCAAGGAACTGCGCGAGCGCGTCAGCGACGCCACGCCGCTGGCCAGCGACGACTGACGGGGAGCCCGCATGGCCTTCCTCGACCAATGGATCTGGTTCGTGCTGCTGATCCCCCTCGTCGGGGTGAGCGGCTGGGTGATCGGCCGCAGGGGCGGCGAGCGCCACAGCGACAGCCAGGTCAGCAAGCTGTCCACCACCTATTTCCGCGGCCTGAACTACCTGCTCAACGAGCAGCCGGACAAGGCCATCGAGCTGTTCCTGCACATCGCGGAGCTCGACCGCGACACCTTCGAGACCCAGGTCGCGCTCGGCCACCTGTTCCGCCGCCGCGGCGAGGTCGACCGCGCCATCCGCCTGCACCAGGCGCTGGTGCAGCGCCCCGACCTGACGGACGCGCAGAAGGTGCAGGCGTTGCTCGCGCTGGGCGAGGACTACATGAAGTCCGGCCTGCTCGACCGCGCCGAGACCGTGTTCACCGACCTGGCGCGGATCGACCAGCGCGCGCCCCAGGCGCTGCGCCACCTGATCGGCATCTACCAGGCCGAACGCGACTGGGCCAAGGCGATCGAGAACGCCACCCGCTACGAGACGGTCACCGGCGAGCCGATGGGCAAGCTGATCGCGCAATTCGAGTGCGAGCTCGCCGACCGCCACCGCGCCGCGGGCGAGACCGCGCAGGCACGCGAAGCGATCGCGCGCGCCTACGCGGCCGATTCGACCTCCGTGCGCGCCGGCATGCTCGAAGGCCGCATCGAGGTCGATGCCCGCAACGACGCGGCCGCGATCCGCGCCTTCGAGCGCGCCGCACGCCACGATCCGGACTACCTGCCCGAACTGCTGCCGCCGCTGCTGGCGGCCTACGGGCGCGCGGCCGACACCACCGGCGCCCGCGCGTTCCTCGCCGAGATGGCCGAGCACTACCGCGGCATCTCGCCGGTGCTGGCGCTGACCCGCTACGTCGAGAACGAGGAAGGCGTCGGCGCCGCGCGCGCATACCTCGCGCGCCAGCTCAAGGATCGCCCGTCGGTGCGCGGCGAAGCGGCGCTGATCGACCTCACCCTCGTCGAGCAGGCCGATCCGGTCGCGACGCTGCACGACCTCAAGCACATCACCGACCAGCTGCTCGTGCGCAATCCGAGCTATCGCTGCAGCCGCTGCGGTTTCGGCGCGCGCAGCCACCACTGGCAATGCCCCAGCTGCAAGGAATGGGGCACGGTCAAGCCGCTCCTGAACTACGCGGTGGTCTGATGCTGTTGGCCGCATGGGCCGTCGCCAGCTTCGCGATCGCGCTCGCCGGTACCTGGCTGGCGCGGCGCTATGCGCTGCGCGCGGCGCTGCTCGACCATCCCGGCGAACGCCGCAGCCATGCGGTGGCGACGCCGCGCGGCGGCGGCATCGCGATCGTCGTCGCGGTGGCCCCGATGTTCGTCGCGCTGTGCCTGGGCGACGGCGACGCACGCGCGGTGCTCGCGCCGGTCGCGCTCGGATGGCTGCTGGTCGCCGGCATCGGCTGGCTCGACGACCATCGCCCGCTGTCGCCCGCGCCGCGCCTGGGCGTGCACGCCGTGGCCGCCGCGTTGCTGGCGTGGGGGCTGCACGCGGGCGGCGCCGGCCCCGGCGTCGCCGCGGCAGGCTTCGTGCTGGCGCTCGCCCTGGTCAACGTCTGGAATTTCATGGACGGCATCGACGGGCTGGCCGCGAGCCAGGCGCTGGTCGCAGCCGTGGCCTATGCGCTGTTCGCCGGCGCCGGGCCGGTGCTCTGGCTCGGCGTTGTGCTGGCGGCGGCGTGCGCGGGCTTCCTGCCGTTCAACCTGCCGCGCGCGAGGATCTTCCTGGGCGACGTCGGCAGCGGCGCCCTCGGCTACCTCCTCGCGGCGCTGGCGGCACTGTGCCTGCCGGCGACGGGGTGGGGGGGCGCATCCCTGCTGGTCCTGCCGTTGCTGGCCTTCGGCGTGGACGCCTCGCTGACGCTTGGGCGGCGCATCCTGCGCGGGGAACGCTGGTGGGAGCCGCATGTGCAGCACGCATACCAGTCGCAGGCACGACGCCGGGGCCACGGGCCGGTGACCGCCGGCTACCTCGGATTCGCGCTCGGGGCGTCGGCGCTCATGCTTGCGGCAAAGGATGCGTCTCCTGCCGCTATGATGTGCGCGACAGCCATCGCCGCGGCGCTGGCCTGCGGTGCCTGGTGGCGCCTGCAGGCGGCAGCCCGGCAGGCAGCGGGGCAGGCGGGCGCACGGCCCGGGAGGGAAGGCAACGGATGACCAGGTCGCGCGAACGGATCGCAAGCTCGCTGCCGCGCACGGCGGTCGTCCTGCACGACCTGGCCATGGTCTGGATCACCTGGACCGGGCTCCACCTGGTCCGCTACGCGATGCGGTCCGAACCTTCGCCGCTCGCCTCGTGGTCGGCCGAGACCGCGCTCGTCCTGCTCGCCCAGGGCCTCGTGTTCTGGCGCGTCGGCCTGTACCGCGGCATCTGGCGCTTCGCCAGCGTTCCCGACTTCCTCAACATCCTCAAGGCCTGCGTGTTCGGCCTGGTCGCGATCTCGGTCGCGCTGTTCCTCTACAACCGGATGGACCAGGTCTCGCGCACGGTCCTGCTGCTGTATCCGTTCGTGCTGACCGCGCTGCTCGGGTTGCCGCGGCTGCTGTACCGGATCTGGAAGGACCACCAGCTCGGGCGCTCGGGACAATCCGGACTGCGCGTGCTGATCCTCGGCGCCGGCCAGGCCGGCGAGGCGCTGGTGCGCGACCTGCGTCGCGCCGGCGCCTACGCGCCGGTCGGCTTCCTCGACGATGCGGCGAGCCTGCGCGGCAGCCAGCTGCAGGGCGTGCCGGTGCTGGGGCGCATCGACGAGGTCGAGACCATCGCGCGCGAGACCGCGGCCGGGCTGCTGGTCATCGCGATGCCCTCGCTGGACGCTGCGGCGATGCGCCGCGTGGTCGCCGCCTGCGAAAGCACCGGCCTGCCGTTCCGGCGCGTGCCGCGGCTCGACGACCTGCTCGAGGGGCGCTCGCTGCCCGGCGAGCTCAAGGAAGTGGCGATCGAGGACCTGCTCGGCCGCCAGCCGGTCACGCCGGACTGGAAGGCGATCCGCGGCTGGCTCGGCGGGCGCAGCGTCCTGGTCACCGGCGCCGGCGGCTCCATCGGTTCGGAGCTGTGCCGGCAGTGCGCGCGCCACGGCGCCGCGCAGATCGCGCTGGTGGAAGTCGACGAGCTCGCGCTGATCCGCATGCAGGCCGAACTCGAGCGCGACTTCCCGCAGGTGCGCTGCGTGCCGGTGCTCGGCGATTGCGGCGATCCCGCGGTGGTCCGGCATGCGCTGGAGGCGTCCCGCGCGGACTCCGTGTTCCATGCCGCGGCCTACAAGCAGGTGCCGCTGCTCGAGACCCAGTTGCGCGAGGCGATCCGCAACAACGTCCTGGCCACCGAGACGGTCGCCGCCGAAAGCCATCGCGCCGGCGTGTCCAGCCTGGTGCTGATTTCCACCGACAAGGCGGTCGACCCGGTCAACGTGCTCGGCGCGACCAAGCGCCTCGCGGAGAAGGTGTGCCAGGCCCAGGCGCTGGAAGGCAGCGCGACGCGCTCGGTGACCGTGCGTTTCGGCAACGTGCTCGATTCGGCCGGCAGCGTGGTGCCGCTGTTCCGCGAGCAGATCCGTCGCGGCGGGCCGGTCACCGTCACCGATCCCGAGGTGACGCGCTACTTCATGACCATTCCGGAGGCCTGCCTGCTGATCCTGCAGGCGGCCGCGATGGGCTCGCCGCACGCGATCTACACCCTCGACATGGGCGAGCCGGTGGCGATCAAGCTGCTCGCCGAGCAGATGATCCGGCTGGCCGGCAAGCAGCCGGACCGCGACATCGCGATCGTCTACACCGGCCTGCGCCGCGGCGAGAAGCTGCACGAGACGCTGTTCCACGCCGACGAACGCTACCGCCCGACCAGCCATCCCAAGATCCTGCAGGCCGAGGCGCGCGCGATCCTGCTCGACCGCGTCCTCGCGATCGGGGCGCGCATGCGCGCGGCGGTCGCCCGCTACGACAACGAGGAACTCGCGCTGCTGCTGCGCGAGGCGGTGCCCGAGTTCGACCCGCACGACAGCGAGGCGGCCGCCGGCCGCGACGCGACCGGCGCGATCCTCCCGTTCCCGGCGCGCGCCGGAAGGAAGCCGTGAAGTGAATGATGCCGGGACGCGCCGGAAGCGCATCCGCAAGGCCGTATTCCCCGTCGCCGGACTGGGCACGCGCTTCCTGCCGGCGACCAAGACGGTCCCGAAGGAGATGCTGCCGATCGTCGACAGGCCGCTGATCCAGTACGCGGTGGACGAGGCGATCGAGGCCGGCTGCGACACCCTGGTGTTCGTCACCAACCGCTACAAGCACGCGGTCGCCGACTACTTCGACAAGGCCTACGAGCTGGAGCAGAAGCTCGAGCGCGCTGGCAAGGCCGAGCAGCTCGAACTCGTGCGCAACGTGCTTCCCCCCGGCGTGCGCGCCGTGTTCGTGACCCAGGCCGAAGCGCTGGGCCTGGGCCACGCCGTGCTGTGCGCCAGGCCCGTGGTCGGCGACGAACCGTTCGCGGTGCTGCTGCCCGACGACCTGATCTGGAACCGGGGTCCCGGCGCGCTCAAGCAGATGGCCGACGCGGCCGAAGCGAGCGGCGCCAGCGTCATCGCGACCCAGGACGTGCCGCGCGAGAAGACCGGTAGCTACGGCATCGCCGCCACGGAGGCCTTCGACGGGCGCGCCGGCCGCATCACCGCGATGGTCGAGAAGCCGAAGCCGGAAGACGCGCCGTCGACCCTCGCCGTGGTCGGCCGCTACGTGCTGTCGCCGCGCATCTTCGACCTGCTCGAGGCGACCACGCCGGGCGCCGGCGGCGAGATCCAGCTCACCGACGCGATCTCGGCGCTGCTGCGCGAGGAGCCGGTGCTCGCGTACCGCTTCCAGGGCACGCGCTTCGACTGCGGCACCCACATCGGGCTGATCGAGGCGACGATCCGCTACGCGCTCGACCACGAGGCGCTCAGCGACGCCGCGCGCGAAACGATGCAGCGCGTCCTCGGCGAAATGGGCGTCGTCGACCTCGACTGACGCCCGCCCGGCTCAGAGGGATTCGAAGACGCCGGCCGCGCCCATGCCGGTGCCGATGCACATCGTGACCAGGCCGTACTTCAGCTTGCGGCGGCGCATGCCGTGGACGATGGTCGCGGTGCGGACGGCGCCGGTCGCGCCGAGCGGATGGCCGAGCGCGATGGCGCCGCCGAGCGGGTTGACCTTCGCCGGATCCAGCTCCGAATCGCGGATCACCGCCAGCGCCTGCGCGGCGAAGGCTTCGTTGAGCTCGATCCAGTCGATCTGGTCCTTCGCGAGCCCGGCCTGCTTCAGCGCCTTGGGGATCGCCGCGATCGGGCCGATGCCCATCACTTCGGGCCGCACGCCCGCGACCGAGAAGCTGACGAAACGGGCGAGCGGGGTAAGCCCGTAGTCCTTGATCGCCTGCTCCGATGCGACCAGCACCGCGGCCGCGCCGTCGCTCGTCTGCGAGGAATTGCCGGCGGTCACGGTGCCGCCGAACTGCGCGTTGCGGAAGACCGGCTTCAGTTTCGCGAGGCCTTCGAGCGACGTATCGGGACGCGGCCCCTCGTCGGTGTCCACCAGCGTCTTCCTCAGCCGGATGGTGTTGCCGGCGAGGTCGGGCAGGCGCGCGACCACCTCCAGCGGCGAGATCTCGTCGCGGAACTCGCCGGCGTTGATCGCCGCGAGCGCCTTCTGGTGCGACGCCAGCGCGAACGCGTCCTGGTCCTCGCGCGAGACGCGCCATTCCTCGGCGACCTTCTCGGCGGTGATGCCCATGCCATAGGCGATCGCCACATGATCGTTCCTGAACACGTCCGGCGACAGCGCGACCTTGTTGCCCATCATCGGCACCATCGACATCGATTCGGTGCCGCCGGCCAGCACCAGGTCGGCGTTGCCCAGGCGCACCTGGTCGGCGGCCAGCGCCACGGCCTGCAGGCCGGAGGAGCAGAAGCGGTTGATGGTCTGCGCGGCGATCGTGTCGGGCAGGCCGGAGAGCAGCACGCCGATGCGCGCCACGTTCATGCCTTGCTCGCCCTCGGGCATCGCGCAGCCGATGATCGCGTCCTCGATGCGCGAGACGTCGATGCCCGGCGCCTGCGCGACCACGCTGCGCAGCACGTGCGCCAGCATGTCGTCGGGGCGGGTGTTGCGGAACACGCCGCGCGGCGCCTTGCCCACCGGGGTGCGGGTGGCGGCGACGATGTAGGCGTCCTGGACTTGCCTGGCCTGCTTGCTCATGTGTCCTGTCCTGTGTCGTCGGCCGTCAGTTGCGCAGCGGCTTGCCGGTTTCGAGCATGTGCGCGATCCGCGCCTGGGTCTTCGGTTGCTGCGCGAGCGCCACGAAGTGTTCGCGCTCCAGCCGCAGCAGCCAGTCCTCGTCGACGATCGCGTTGCGGTCGACCTCGCCGCCGCAG
>DASTWT010000008.1:0-9917 GCA_035765815.1 Luteimonas sp.
TCCGACGCGGTGCGCCGCTCGCGCGCCGGCCTGAGCGATCCGAACCGCCCGAGCGGCTCGTTCCTGTTCCTCGGCCCGACCGGCGTCGGCAAGACCGAACTCACCAAGGCGCTGGCCGAGTTCCTGTTCGACAGCAGCGACGCGATGGTGCGCATCGACATGAGCGAGTTCATGGAGAAGCACTCCGTCGCGCGGCTGATCGGCGCACCCCCGGGCTACGTCGGCTACGAGGAGGGCGGCTACCTCACCGAAGCCGTACGCCGCCGCCCGTACAGCGTGATCCTGCTCGACGAGGTCGAGAAGGCGCACCCGGACGTGTTCAACATCCTGCTGCAGGTGCTCGACGACGGCCGCCTCACCGACGGCCAGGGCCGCACCGTGGATTTCCGCAACACCGTGATCGTGATGACCTCGAACCTCGGCTCGCACCAGATCCAGGAGCTTGCGGGCGACGACTCGCCCGAGGCCTACACGCAGATGAAGGCGGCGGTGATGGGCGTGGTGCAGGCGCACTTCCGCCCGGAGTTCATCAACCGGCTCGACGACATCGTGGTGTTCCATCCGCTCGACAAGGCGCAGATCCGCGAGATCGCGAGGATCCAGCTGCGCGGGCTGGAGAAGCGGCTGGCCGAGCGCGGCATCGCCATCGAGCTGTCCGACCAGGCGTACGCGCTGCTGGGGAACGTCGGCTTCGACCCGGTCTACGGCGCGCGGCCGCTGAAGCGCGCGATCCAGGCGCAACTCGAGAATCCGCTCGCGCAGAAGATCCTCGCCGGCGAGTTCGGCAGCGGCGACACCGTCCGCGTCGATGCGGACGGCGGCAAGCTCGTCTTCGCGCGCTGAGCCTGGTTACGACGCGGGCCGGGGGGCCGCATGGGCCTCCCGTTCCTCCGAAAGCAACAGGTCGCGCGGGTCGGCCGGTTGCCACCCCGCCGGAGCCTGCGTCGGGATCCCGTAGTAGGCGAGGCCGTTCTCCCAGGCTTCCAGTTCCCCGAGCGTCGACACGTCGTGCAGGAACCGGTCGAGCGGGTAGTTGCGTTGTTGTGCCTCGCTCAGCGAGTCGGTCGCCGCGCGGACGTATAGATAGTGCCTGCGCAGCTCGACCATCTCGCGCTCCAGCGGCGTGCCCTTCGCCAGTCGCCGGACGATGACGCTGCCGATCATGCGCGAGAGCAGGCTGCTGCGGGAGCGGGCCATCGTCTCGCCGACCGTGCGGCAGTCCCGGTAGGCGCTGCGGGGCAGTGCGGCGTTGCGGGGATCGCAGACCACGGTGAGGGAGTGGTAGGGCGCGAGCGGAAAGCTCGATGATTCGTACAGCGCGACGAAGAGCACGGGATTCTGCTTCGGCGCGATGACGCGCAACGGCCCCGAGATCAGCTTCGGCATCTCCGCCCCGCTGTTCGAGAACGCCTGCACGTATCCGCGATAGGTATCGAGGAAGTGGTCCTCGAACCGCGTCCGGCCCGCCGCTTCGCGCAGGGCGGCGATGTTCCCTTCCCGGTCGCCGGGTCGCACGAGCAGCAGCCACGGATAGGCATTCCCGCCGTCGATGCGCTGCATCTCCCGGACGGCCTCGGGATGCCGGCAGCGAACGGCGCCTTCGGGGCCGGTGCAGAAGGTCGCCGCGATGTTCCAGACGCCGAAGTCGTCCGGTTGCGCGGCGATCGCGCGATCGAGCAGCCGCGTGAACCGTGCCGGGTTGTCCGAGTGGCGCTCGTCGAACCAGGCCAGCCGCGCGGCCAGCGCATGCCGGCCAGGATCGTTCCCGGCTTCCAGCGCGGCGATCGTCGCCTGGCGGTAGCTGCGGTTCATGACCTCGATGAATGGCATCGCCAGTCCCTCGATGGCCGTTCGGTCTTCCCTGGCCAGCGCGGTGAAGAAGGACGTGAGCGTGGCTTCCTGCCGCGCTTCGTTCCCGGGGAAATGCGCACGCAGCCATTCGAGCATCGGGGTCGCGAGGTCCCCGCGGGACGCTTCTCCGTCCGCGTCCGCGCGCTGGGCGTAAAGCCAGGCGCCCAGTGCGCTGGTTCCCTCCGCGCGATCGCGCTGGGCATCGGCTTCGCGCCGTTCGCGTTCGGCCACGTCGCGTTGCGTCATCGCGATGTCGCGCTGGGCGCTCGCTTCCCGCCATTGCCATGTCGTGGCGGCGATTCCCGCCAGCAACGCGACGACCGCGATCGCCGTGGCGGCGGCCAGGCGCGGCTCGCGTCGGCGCCAGCGCTGCGCGCGCTCGAACGCGCCGATGCGGCGCACGCTCACCGGCTGGCCGTCGCGCACGCGGCGCAGGTCGTCGGCGAGCGCGGCGACGTTCGGATAGCGGTCCGCCGGCTGCAGTTCCAGGCACTTCATGCAGATCGCGTCCAGGTCGCGCGGCACCGAGGGGTCCAGGCTGCGCGGCGGTCGGATGCGGCCGGCGGCCGCGCGCCGGATCACGTCGTCGGGCTGGCCTTCGCCGTGCGGCGACACGCCGGCCAGGCAGCGGTACAGGATCGCGCCCAACGCGTAGATGTCGGTGGCCGGCGTGAGGCGGTATTGGCGGATCAGGATCTGCTCCGGCGCCATGAACGACGGGGTGCCGGAAACCTCCTGCGCGTCGACGCCGCCGCGTTCGTCCATGTGGCGCGCAAGCCCGAAGTCGGCGACCTGCGGCTGGTCGCGCTCGTCCAGCATCACGTTCGCCGGTTTCAGGTCCAGGTGCAGCAGGCCGAGCCGGTGCGCGTAGTCGATGGCGTCGCACATCGACAGCAGCAGCGCGACCGTGGCCTCGGGCGGGAGCTTGCCGGCGGCGAGCGTGTCGGCCAGCGTGCGGCCGCGGATCAGCGGCATCGAGAAGTAGTACAGGCCGTCCACGGAGCCGACTTCGTGCACCGGCACGATGTTGGGATGCACCAGCCGCGCGGCCGCGCGGGCCTCGGCCAGGAAACGGGCGACGCCGGCCTCGTCGTCGATCCCCGCGGCCACGAACTTGACCGCGACGTCGCGGTCCAGGCTGCGCTGGCGGGCGCGGTAGACCACGCCCATGCCGCCGCGGCTGATCTCCTCGACCAGTTCGTAATCGCCGAAGATCCGCTGCGCCGGGTCGTCGAGGTCCAGCCGTGGCCATGACACCGCGCCGGCGGCGGTGCCGGACGCCATCGCGGCGCGGGCCAGGGTCAGCAGGACGGAATCGGACGGATCGCGCGCGGGCTTGCCGGGTTCGTGCGGGTGCATGGAAGTTCCCCTTTTCCCACTTCAATACGCCGCCGGCGCCGGATGTGACAGGCGGAGGGTGTCAGTGGCCGTCCAGCACCGCCGTCAGGGCCGCCCATTCGATGTCGAAGGCCGCATCGTCCGCGCAGAGTCCGCGCAGTTCGTCGCCCATCGCTTCGCGCAGGCGCTTGCGCAGCCGCCGCAGCTCCACCGAAAGCGTGTTGGGCGGCATCCCCAGTTGCGCGGCGACCGCCTGGAGTTCGCCGTGCGCCGGCGGGTTGCCGAGGAGGCCCAGCAACGCCTCGAAGAGCGGCGCGCGCCCGCGGCCCCGATACTCGGCGCGCAGGCGGTCCACCCCCCGCCCCGCGAGGACCAGTGCGAATCGCGCGTCGAACAGGCGATCGGCGGCGGGGCCGGGGTCGGGCAACCATCCCGAGACCGCATCGAGATCGGTGCCGGCGCGCGTCGATTCGCGCAGATGGCCCAGGTGGCGGCGCAACAGCACCAGCAGGAAGCCGCGGAAGCTGCCGGTCCCGGCATCCGCGCGCGCCCACCAGCCGTGTTCGTAGCTCGACGCCAGGAACGATTGCGCGGCATCGTCGGCATCGGCCGCGGCCAGGTGCGCGCGGAAATAGTCCAGGATCGCGGGCCGGTAGTCGCGCGCCAGCTCGGAAAATGCGGCCCGCCGCAACGACGGGGATTCGCCGCTGCGGCGGATGAGGCTCCACTGCGTGTCCGGGAATTGGCCCATCGGCCGTGGACGATACGCCGATCCTGCCTGCGGAGGGTTGTGGTAGCGTCGCCACGACCGGCGTGGAGACGGCACCGGCATGCAGCTTGGACGATTGATCGGGGAAATCAGGCGGCGCGGCGTGTTCAAGGCGGTCGCCGGCTACGCCGTGGTCGCCTGGGGCGCTTCGCTGGCGGCCACGGAACTGCTGCCGACCTTCGGTGCCCCGGCCTGGGCGGCGCGCACCTTCATCGTGTGCGCCGCGCTCGGGGTTCCCGTGGTCGCGGTGGCCGCGTGGATCTACGAGCTCACCGCGCGCGGCGTGGTCCGCGAATCGGAAGCGACCGGTGGCGGGACAGCGTCGGACGCCGAGGCGACGCAAGCCTTCGGTGCGCTGCCGAGCCTCCGGGTGCGCTGGTCGGATGCCGCCGGCGCGCATGAGCGCACGTTCGTGGACAGCTTCACGATCGGCCGCGACGGGCCGTGCGAAGTGCGGGTCGATGATTCCTGCGTCAGCCGCCGGCATGCGGAAGTGCGGCTCGAGCGCGGCCGCTGGTGGCTGGTCGACCTGGGCAGCCGCAACGGTACCCGCCTGGACGATCGGTTCGTCCAGCGGGCGCCCCTGCTGCGTGCGGGAACGGTCCGGCTTTACGACGCCGGGCCGGAATTGCGCCTCGAGCCGAGCGGGACATCGGCCACCACCATCCTCTCGGCCGACGCCGGCATCGATCAGGCGGTGCGCGACGGCCGGTAGGGCGGGGTCGCCATCACCATCTCCGCGAGCGAATAGGCCAGCTCGCGCTCGGCAAGCACCGCGGCGTCGGCGCCGTGCTGCAGCAGGTGCCGTACCTGGCCTTCGCTGTGCGCGCGGGCGAGGACCGTGATCGCCGGATTCAGCGCCTTCAGCCGCTCGATGGTTTCGCCCGCTTCCAGCGCCTGCGGGATCGCGAATACCGCGAGCGTGGCGCGCCCGGGCGCGGCTTCCAGCATGACCCGCGGGTTCGCGGCGTTGCCGCGGATCGTCGGCAGGCCCGCGTCGCGCGCGTGCGCGACGAGGTCCGCGTCGTCCTCGATCACCACCAGCGGCACGCCGCGCTCGCGCAGCAGGTGCGCCAGCTGGCTGCCGACGCGGCCGTAGCCGACGATGATCGCGTGGTCGCCGATGTCCATCGGGACCACCGCGGGCTCCGGCGGCGCATCGCGCAGCACGCGCGCGTCATCGCGCAGCTGCCAGCGGTCGAGCACCATGAACAGGATCGGGTTGAGCATGATCGAGATCAGCGCACCGGCCAGCACCAGGCTGTACCCGTCCTTCGGCAGGATCCCGAGCGCCAGCCCGAGGCCGGCGATGATGAAGGCGAACTCGCCGATCTGCGCCAGGCTCGTGGAAATCGTCAGCGCCGTCGAATTGGGATGGCCGAACGCGCGCACGATCGCGTAGGCCGCCGCCGACTTGCCGAACACGATGATCAGCGTCGTCGCCAGCACCTGCCACGGGTGCTGCACGAGGATGTTCGGGTCGAACAGCATGCCGACCGAAACGAAGAACAGCACTGCGAACGCGTCGCGCATCGGCAGCGAGTCCTGCGCGGCCTGGTGGCTGAATTCCGATTCGTTGAGCAGCATGCCGGCGAAGAACGCGCCGAGCGCGAACGACACGCCGAACAGCTCGGCCGAGCCGAAGGCCACGCCCATCGCGATCGCCAGCACCGCCAGCGTGAACAGTTCGCGCGAGCCGGTGCCCGCGATCCGCTCGAGTACCCACGGGATCGCACGGCGGCCGACGACGAGCATGAAGGCCACGAACGCGGCGACCTTGCCGAAGGTGATCGCCAGCGCCTTGAGCACCGCGCCGGCACCGACCGGGTCGCCGCCATCGCCGCCGCCCGCGCCGAGCGCGCCCGCGAGCGCAGGGATCATCACCAGCGCGACCACGCACGCCAGGTCCTCGACGATCAGCCAGCCGACCGCGATCTTGCCGCGGCGCGTGTCGAGCAGGCGCCGCTCCTCCATCGCGCGCAGCAGCACCACGGTGCTCGCGGTCGCCAGCGAGAACCCGAACACCAGGCCTTCGACGTGCGACCAGCCCATCAACTCCGCCAGGCCCAGGCCGAGCAGGGTGGCGACCGCGATCTGCGCGATCGCGCCGGGGATCGCGATGTTGCGGACGGACATCAGGTCGCGCAGCGAGAAATGCAGGCCGACGCCGAACATCAGCAGGATCACCCCGATCTCGGCGAGCTGCGGCGCGATCTGCGCATCGCCGACGAAGCCGGGCGTGAACGGCCCGGCCAGCACGCCCGCGAGCAGGTAACCCACCAGCGGCGACAGCCGCAGCCGGTTGGCCAGCGCCCCGAGCACGAACGCCAGGACGAAGCCGAACACGAGCATGGCGATCAGCGAGGTGTGGTGCGGCATCGGCATTCCGGTCGGGGGGTGGGGCAGTGTCGCCGCTAGCGCGCGCCCCGCGCAAACCCGAAGAGGCCGGCGAGCGGGTGCGCCCGCCGCTCCGCCAGTGCGCGCAGGAGCGGCGCGCCCGCCATCGCGTAGGTGATGCCGTTGCCGCCGTAGGCCATTGCGAACAGCACCCGCGGCCCGAGGGACGGGTGCGATCCGAACCACGGCAAGCCGTCATCGGTCTCGGCGAAGGTGCCGCCCCAGGCAAACGCCGGCCGCAACGGCACGTCCGGGAAAAGCGCCGTCGCCTTGCGCAACAGGCGCTCCGCCTTCGCCCCGACGCGCCGGTCGCGGCGTGCCGGAATGTCCACCGCATCATCTTCGCCGCCGACCAGCACGCGGCCGTCGGCGGTCGCGCGCAGGTACAGGTAGGGGTGCGCGGTTTCCCAGAACAGCGTGCGTGCGAGGGGACCGAGCGAAGCGGCTGCCACCGGATCGGAAATGAAGGCATAGCTGCTGCGGTTCCGCGCCACGCGACGCGGAAGCCAGGCCTGTCCCTCGTAACCGGCGGCGACGACGACGTGCCGGGCACGGACATGCAGTCCTTCGCTGGTCGTCAGGAGCACGTCGCGCGCGCGGGGCTCGATCGAGGCGATCGCGGCGCGGTCGTGGACGCGCGCACCGGCCCTGCGCAGCCGCATCAGCAACCCCCACGCGGCGCGATAAGGATCCATGCGCGCGGCGACGCTGCTGAGGATCGCGCCGGGCGCGGAGAAACCGTAGCGTCCAGCGACGTCGGCCGCCTCGAGCCAGCGCACCGGGAAGCCGTGGCGCGCGCGCAACTCGCATTCCGCGTGCAGCGGGCGCACGTCGCGCCCGCGACTGGCGTACTGCACGCTGGCGGCGCCCGTGAAGTCCACGCCGTGCAGGCCGCTCGTCGCATCCCGCAACGCGGGAATCGCGTCGAGGCAGGCACGATAGGCCAGCACCGCCGCGTCCTCGCCATGGCGCCGGGCGAGGTCGCGCATCGGCGTGTCGATCTCGTACTGGAGGAGGGCGGTGCTCGCCGAGGTGCTGCCCCAACCGGCCTCGCGCCGGTCGAAGACCGCGACTTCGTGCCCGTGCGCCGCGAACTCGGACGCGGCGAGCGCGCCCGTGATCCCGGCGCCGATCACGGCGACATCGCAGCGCAGGTCCGCCTCCAGGGGCGGGAACGCCCCCGGCAGGCCGTTGCGCACCGTCCACCACGGATAACCGCTCTTGAGATCCATGCCTGCACGCTAGCGGGCACCGGTCGCGGCGGGGTGAAGCGTGGCGGTGCCGGACGGGCTGCCGCAGTGACGTCCGGCCTACGCGCCGCCCTTGCGACCGGGTTAGCCTCGGAACCCTTCGCGTACCGCGATGCCCCGGGGACCAGACATGCGCAGCCATCTCCTTGCCGCCGCCACGGCGGTCGCACTCTTCGCCGCGCCGGCCCTGGCCGCGGGCGGCGACGCCACCGACGCCCAGATCGCCAGGATCATGGACGAGGGCCTGTCGCACAGCCAGGCGATGGCCAACGCCTCCGAGCTGATGGACGGCATCGGCCCGCGCCTCACCAACTCCGAGAACTTCGACCGCGCCGCCGACTGGGCGCTGGGCAAGTTCCGCGCCTACGGCCTGTCCAACGTGCACAAGGAGCCGTATCCGTTCGGCAGCAACTGGAACCTGGACGGCTGGTCGGCGCGCATGGTCCAGCCGCGCGCGGTCGCGATGCACGCGATGCCGGTGGCGTGGAGCCCGGCGACCGGCGGCACGATCACCGCGCCGGTCGTGCTGGCGCCGATGAGCAAGCCGGAGCACTTCGCCAGGTGGCGCGGCAAGCTCGCGGGCAAGATCGTGCTGGTCAGCCTGCCGGGCGAAGCGAGCCAGTCCGACAAGTCGCAGTTCATCCGCTACGACGCCAAGGCGCTGGCGGACATGGACAAGTACGACCTGCCGGACGACGACCTCGACCCGTACCGCGACTTCAACAAGCAGACCGAATTCCCGCTGGAACTGTCGCGGTTCCTCAAGCAGGAAGGCGCGCTGGCGATGGTGCGCAAGAGCTACCGCGAGAACGGCCTGGTGACCGGCGAGGGCTACCAGGTCGATCCGGCGAACCCGCTGGCGCTGCCGTTCATGGAGCTGTCTTCCGAGGATTACCGACGCCTGGCGCGGCTCGAGGTCGCCGGCAAGCCGCCGGTGATCAGCCTGGAAATCGCCGCGCACACCAACGATGGCGACACCACCGCCGACAACCTGGTGGCCGAGATTCCCGGCAGCGACCCGAATGCCGGCTACGTGATGGCCGGCGGGCACTTCGACAGCTGGATCGCCGGCGACGGCGCCACCGACGACGGTGTCCCCAGCGTGATCGTCATCGAGGCCGCGCGCATCCTCCAGACCCTCGGCGTGAAGCCGCGGCGCACGATCCGCTTCGTGCTCTGGTCGGGCGAGGAAGAAGGGCTGCTCGGCTCGATCGCCTTCATCGAGCGCCACCTGGCCACGCGCCCGGTGGACAAGTCGGCCTACGGCACGGCGCGCTTCGAGGAATGGCCGACGCGCTTCCCGATCACCAAGGGGCCGGAATACGACCAGCTCAAGGCCTACTTCAACCTCGACAACGGCGCCGGCAAGATCCGCGGCATCTACGCCGAGAACAACATCGCCGCCGAGCCGCTGCTGCGGAAATGGCTGGCGCCGTTCGATTCGATGGGCGCCGGGACCGTGGTGGCCAGCCGCACCGGCGGCACCGACCACGAATACATGCAGGCGGTGGGCCTGCCCGGGTTCCAGTTCATCCAGGATCCCCTGGATTACGGCTCGCGGGTGCACCACTCCAACATCGACACGCTCGACCATGCCCCGCCCGACGACGTGCGCCAGGCGGCGACGGTGCTGGCGGCGATGCTGTGGCAGTCGGCCAACGGCAGCGAGGTGCTGCCGCGCCCGCCGCTGCCGACCGCGCCGGACAAGAGCAATCCGTTCAAGGTCGTGGACCCCGACAAGGAATGAGCGCCGCCTGACGGGCGGGGAGGGCGCGGCCCGGCGGGCCGGGGCCGGACGGTAGAATGTCCGGATGATTTCCTTCCGCAATTTCGCCCTCCGGCGGGGCGAACGCCTCCTGCTGTCCGACGTCGACCTGGCGCTCCACGCCGGCTATCGCGTGGGCGTCGTCGGCCGCAACGGCGCCGGCAAGTCCTCGCTGTTCGCCGCGCTGCTGGGCGAGGTCGAGCCCGATCGCGGCGACCTGGACCTGCCGGGCAAGGCGCGCATCGCGTGGGTCTCGCAGGAGACGCCGCAGCTGCCCGACCCGGCGCTCGACTTCGTGATGTCCGGCGACGCCGCGCTGCACGCCGCGGTCCGCGCCGAGCGCGACGCGATGGCGCGCGAGGACTGGGAAGCCGTCGCCGACGCGCACCACTGCCTCGCCGAGCTCAACGGCTACGACGCCGACGCGCGCGCCGCGAAGCTGATGCACGGCCTCGGCTTCCCGACCGACACGCACGGCAAGCCGGTGTCCGACTTCTCCGGCGGCTGGCGCGTGCGCCTGAACGTGGCCCGTGCGCTGATGACTCCC
>DASTWT010000009.1:0-9303 GCA_035765815.1 Luteimonas sp.
GTTCCGCGTGCTCGCCCTCGCGCTCGCACCGGTGATGCCCGCCCTCGCGCGCGCCGTCGAAGGGTTCATGGACGCGCCGCTGCGCCGCTGGAGCGACGCCGACGCGCCCCTGCTCGGTTGCGCCATCCGCGACTACCAGCCGCTGTTCACCCGCATCGACCCGAAGCAGATCGACGCCATGACCGAAGCCTCGAAGGAAACCCTAGCGCCGGCCGCGCCCGCCACGGCCGCGCCCGCCGCCACCGGCGCTTCCGCCGCGGTGAAGGCGCCGGCGCCGGCGCCCGCCGCAGGCAGCGCGGCGACGATCTCGATCGACGACTTCGCAAAGCTCGACCTGCGCGTCGGCAAGGTGCTCGCGTGCGAGTTCGTCGAAGGCTCCGACAAGCTCCTGCGCTTCGAGCTCGACGCCGGCGACCTCGGCAGGCGCCAGATCTTCTCCGGCATCCGCGCCAGCTACGGCGAGCCGGAAACGCTGGTCGGCCGCAGTGTCGTGTTCATCGCCAACCTCGCGCCGCGCAAGATGCGCTTCGGCGTCAGCGAGGGCATGATCCTGTCCGCCGGCTTCGACGGCGGCGCGCTGCACCTCCTCGACGCCGACGCCGGCGCCGCGCCCGGCATGCCGGTGAAGTGAGCCGCCGCGGCTCCCGTCGCTGACGACCGCGGCCGCCGATGACCGCGAACGCGCCCCCGCTCGCCGAACGCCTCGACCGCATCCTGCCGCAGACCCAATGCGGCCAGTGCGGCTACGCCGGCTGCCGCCCGTACGCGGAAGCGATGGCCCGCGGCGACGCCGGCCCGGAGCGCTGCCCGCCCGGCGGCGACCGCGGCGCGCGCGCGCTCGCCCGCGTGCTCGGCGTGCCGGCGGTGCCGTTCGACCGCGCGCGGGGCGAGCACAAGCCCGCGCCGGTCGCGCTGGTCGTCGAGGAAGACTGCATCGGCTGCACCAAGTGCATCCAGGCCTGCCCGGTGGACGCGATCGTCGGCGGCGCGAAGCTGATGCATACCGTGGTCGAACCGCTTTGCACCGGCTGCGAGCTGTGCGTGCCCGCGTGCCCGGTGGACTGCATCGTGCTGGTGCCGGCCGCGCCCGGCCAGGCGCAGGACCGCCGCCGCTAGGGCGCGACGCCGGGCGCCGCGCAGGCGCTGCAGATGCGGCGCACATCGTAGCCGTCGGCGCGCAGGCGCTCGACCAGGCCGTCCGGCCCGAGCAGGTGCAACGCGCCGACCACGACCAGCGTGTCGTCGTCGCCCGTGCCCTGCAGGCGCTGCTCGATCTCCGGCAACCAGGTCGCGTTGCGCTCCACGTCGATGCGCTGGTACAGGCGCGGATAGTCGCGTTGCATCTCCTCGCCCAGGCGCGCCCACATCGCGTCCGCGTCGCCGGCGCGCCAGAGCGCGTGCAGGGTCATGTCGTCGTCGTTGCCGGGGGCCGCGTCGGCCAGCGCTTCGTCGAGGAACTGCAACTGCTCGGCGGGATCCATGCCGTCGAGGAAGGCGATCTGCTCGTCGCCGGTCTCGAACCCGCCGGCCGGCTTGCCGGCGGCGACCGCGGCGGCGGCGAAGTGCCGGTCGAGGCCGAGCGCCGGATCGAGCCCGCCTTCGGTCATGCCGAAGATGCCCACCACCAGGCCGACGAACCACGGCTCGAACATCTGCAGGTTCTGCGCGGTCATGCCCTTGGTCGCCAGCTCCGCGGCGTGCGCCTGGACCCAGGCCCCGAGCGCGCCGCGCGTGGCGACGGGCAAGGCGCTGTCCAGGCGCGTGCCGTCGGTGCGCAGCGCCGCCTGGCCCATGCGCACGGCGAGCGTCGGCGAGGCCATCTCCGCGGGCGAGAGCTCGAACAGCAGCGATTCGGCGTCCGCGAACGCGGCGTCGACGTCGGGCGAAAGCGGATAGTCGCCCGGCGCGAGCAGGTGGAAGGAACCGAGGAGGTAGACGACGTGGCCGCCGCGTTCCGCGGCCCAGAGCAAGGGCACCGGCGCGGCGTGCGCCTCCGGCGAGATCGCCGGCACGGCCACGGGCGCGGCCTGCGGCGCCGGCGCGGACTGCGCATGCGCGCCGCCGCGGGGCGCCGCCGGCGCCGCGAGCAGCGCGACGGCGAGGGCCGCGGCGCGCGCGCTCACGCGTGCGGCTTCCGGTACGCCTTCTCGCCCGCCTCGACCGCGAGGTCGAGCCGGTTCTCCGGCGGCGGCAGCGGGCAGGTCGCGAACGCGGTGAACGCGCACGGCGGGTTGTAGGCCTGGTTGAAGTCGATCGCGACCCGCCCCTGCGCGTCGGGCCTGGGCGCATCGATGAAGCGCCCTGCGCCGTAGCTGTCGTGGCCGTTGGTGCGATCGGCGAACACCAGGAACAGCGTGTCTTCGCCTTCGTCGAGCGCCTCGATCCGGTACTTCGCGCCGTTGCGCTCGAACTCCAGCGCGCCGGGGTTGGGCACCTGCTCGACGCCGCCGATGATGTTCGCGATCGCGATGGTCGTCCCGGGCGGATGCGGCACGAAGCGCGCCTGCACCTTCCACGCCGCGCTCGCGGGCCAGTAATCGAGGCCGGCGAAGCCGGTGCGGCTCGGCGCGTCGGCATGGCGCACGCGCAGCGCCAGCCGCCCGGAACGCTCGATGACCGTGGCCGCGCCCTTGCCGCCGTCGAAGCCGAGCACGCTCGGCCCGCCCTCCGCCGCATCGGTGCGCAGCGCCTGCGGCGACGCGAAAGGCGCGCCGTCCAGCGTCAGCGCGACGCCGTTCCCCGGCTGGAAGCTCACGCCGTCCGCGCCGGCGCGCAGCACGCCGAGGTGCGCGGGGCCCATGGCCAGGCGGATGCCGTTGTCCGGTCCGCTGCCGACGGTATGTACCCCGGGGTCGATCCAGTGCAGGCCGATCAGGCTGGCCCAGCCGTCGGGCGCGGTGAGGCGTTGCAGCCGCGCGTCCCGCCAGGACTGTTCCTGCCGCGCGAACGCAGCGGCATCGGCGGAATCGCTCGCCGGCGCGGCCGGCTCGCGGCGACAGGCGACCAGCAGCGCGATCGCGCAGCAAGCCCCCACGACCAGCATCAATCGCAACATCGTCAGCGTCCTCGCAGGAACCAGCGGTCGATCTCGGACAGCCCGAAGCGCGCCCAGGTGGGGCGGCCGTGGTTGCACTGGCCCGAGCGTTCGGTGACTTCCATCTCGCGAAGCAGCGCGTCCATTTCGGGCAGCGTGAGCCGCCGGTGCGCGCGCAGCGCGCCATGGCAGGCCATCGTCGCGAGCAGCTCGTCGCGCTGCTCGGCCACGCGCCGGCTCGTGCCGTGCTCGCGCAGGTCCGCGAGCACGTCGCGCAGCAACGCCGCGGCATCGCCGTCGGCGAGGAGCGCCGGCACCGCGCGCAGCAGCAGCGACTGCGGGCCGGCGCGCGAAACCTCGAACCCGAGTTCGGCGAGCGTGGCGGACTCGCGCTCGGCGACCTCGGCTTCGCGCTCGGACACCGCCACCTGCTGCGGCACCAGCAGCGGCTGGCTGCGCATGCCGGCGCTGTCGTGCGCGGCCTTCAGCTTCTCGTAGCCGATGCGCTCGTGCGCCGCGTGCATGTCGACGACGACCAGGCCTTCGGCGCTCTCGGCGAGGATGTAGATGCCGTGGAGCTGCGCCAGCGCGCGCCCCAGCGGCGGCAGCGTGGCGTCGCCGCTGGCGGGCAGCGGCGGATGGGCGTGCGCGTGGACGTGCCCGTGCCCGTGCGAATGCGCGTGCGCCGTCGCGCCGGGGGCCTGCGACCCGGTCGCTTCCGGTTCGCCGTACAGGGCCGCGTAGCCCGCGCGGACCTCGTCGACCTGCAAGGCCAGCCGCGACTGCAACGCCGGGGACGCCGCATGCCGCCAGGCGGCATCGCCGCCGGCGCGGCCCGCTGCCTCGGCCTGCGGCGCCGCCTCCGCCGAAGCGCCGGCGCGCGTCGCCGCCAGCGCTTCCTGCAGCGTGCGGTACACGAAATCGTGCACCAGCCGCGACTCGCGGAACCGCACTTCGTGCTTGGCCGGATGCACGTTGACGTCCACCGCGCGCGGGTCGGTTTCCAGGAACAGCACGAACGCCGGATGGCGGCCGTGGAACAGCACGTCGCTGTAGGCCTGGCGGATCGCGTGCGCCACGTTGCGGTCGCGCACGCCACGGCCGTTGACGTACAGGTATTGCTGGTCGGTGGACGCGCGGTTGTACGCGGGGCGCGCGACCCAGCCGTGCAGGCGCATGCCCGCGCCGGCGTGGTCCACGCGCAGCGCGTTGCCGGCGAAATCGCCGCCCAGCGTCTCGACCAGGCGCTCGGGCGTGGCCTCCGCTTCGCCGCCGGCGTCGCCGAGGTCCGCGCCGCGATAGCGACGCGACGTGCGTCCGTTGTGCGACACGCGCAGCTCGACGTCGGGCCGCGCCAGCGCGAGCGCGCGCAGCCACTCCTCGACGTGCGACAGCTCGGTGCGCTCGGCGCGCAGGAACTTGCGTCGCGCGGGCACGTTGTAGAACAGGTCGCGGACTTCCACCGTCGTGCCGCGCGGATGCTGCACGGGCGCGACCGCGCCGACCTTGCCGCCCTCGACGCGCAGCATCGCGCCATGCGCGTCCCCGTCGCGCCGCGTCGACAGCGCGAACCGGCTCACCGATGCGATCGACGGCAATGCTTCGCCACGGAAGCCGAGCGTCGCCACCGCTTCCAGGTCGTCGAGCGAGGCGATCTTGCTGGTCGCATGCCGCGACACCGCCAGCGGCAGGTCGGCCGCCGCGATCCCGGCGCCGTCGTCGCGCACGCGCACCAGGCGCACGCCGCCTTCCTCGAGGTCGATGTGGATGCGTCGCGCGCCCGCGTCCAGCGCGTTCTCGACCAGTTCCTTCACGACCGAAGCCGGCCGCTCGACGACTTCACCCGCCGCGATCTGGTTGATGAGGGTGTCGGGAAGCTGCCGGATCGTCACCCGGCGATGATAGCGGTTCGGGGCCGGGATTCGCGGCCGGGCGACACGGCCGGAGCGCGCGGCGTCCGGTCAGGGCTGGCCGCCGCCGTAGCTGGCACCACCGGCGTCCGCGCGGCGTGCCTCGGCCTGCATCGCGTACAGCGTGCCCGGTGGCGGCTGCCGCGAGAAATAGCCGGTGACGCCGTCGAGGATCGCGCTCGCGAGCCGCTGCTGGTGCGCGGGGTCGTTGAGTCGCGCTTCCTCGTCGGGGTTGGAGATGAAAGCCGTCTCGACCAGCATCGACGGCACGTCGGGCGAGCGCAGCACCACGAAGTTGGCGCGCTCGACCTCGTTCTTGTGGGTCTTGCCGATGCGCTTGAGGCCGGACAGCACCTGCCCCGCCATGTCCTCGGACGCCTTCATCGTCGCGCTCTGCGACAGGTCCAGCAGCACCGAGGCGAGCGTGTCGCCCTTGTCCTGCAGGCGCACGCCGCCGATCAGGTCGGCGGCGTTTTCCTGGTCGGCGAGCCAGCGCGCGGCCTGCGACGACACACCGCGCTGGGAGAGCACGAACACCGAGGAACCGCGCGCGGTCGGGCTGGTGAACGCGTCGGCGTGGATGGAGATGAACAGGTCGGCCTTGTGCTCGCGCGCCAGCTGGTAGCGGCGCGTCAGCGGGATGAAGAAGTCCGCGTCGCGGGTGAGGTAGGCCTGCAGCCCCGGCGTCGCGTTGACCTGGCGCGCGAGTTCGCGCGCGATCTTCAGGGTGATGTCCTTCTCGCGGCTGCCGTTGGCACCGCGCGCGCCGGGATCCTGGCCGCCGTGGCCGGCGTCGATCGCGATCACCAGCGGGCGCAGGCCGGCGCGGCGGGCGATGTCCTCGACCGTCTTGACCGGTTGCGCCGCGGTCGCCGGAGCGACGGGCGCCTGCGCGGGAGGCTGCGAAGACGCCGGCGGCTGCCGGGTCGCCGGGACCGCTGCCGCGACGGTCGGCTTCGCGCCTGCGGCGGAAGGCCCGCCGGCCGCCTGCCCGGCGCTCGTGCCGCCGTTGAGGATGGCCAGTGGATCGCCGGCGCCCTGCGGCGCGGCGGCGGCCGGAACCTGGGCGACCTGTCGTGGCACCGGCGGAGCGGATGCCGCCGGGCCGTCGCCCGGCCACTCGACCACCAGCCGGGTGCCATCGGGGCCCTGTTCGAAGCGCGGCTGCAGCGCCGCGACGTGGTCGCCGAGGTCGAAGACGATCCGGGTCGTGCCCGGGACCGGGTGGCCGCTGCGGACGCCACGGACCACGCCGGCCGCGCCGGACAGCGCCAGGCCGCGCGCGGCGTCCACGCCGGGCAGGTCGACGACCAGGCGGTCGGGGCCGGAAAGCGGGATCAGCTGGTACCTGGCGGGGCCGTCCAGCTGCAGTTCGGCGCGGGTGCCGGTGGGGTTCGCGGTGACCCGGACGGCGCGCAACTCCGCGGCGTGGGCAAGGTTCCAGCACAGCCCGGCCAGCAAGGCCAGGGCGAGCAACAGCTGCTGGATGGAAGCCCCCTTCTCGCGCATGGCGGGGATTCAAGCACCCTTCGCCGGCTTTTGCAACCAGTTTTCCCTTAATTATCCGGGGCCTGGCGTGACTTCCTCCGGCCCGCATACAGGAAGGTCCCGCAACCCCCCGGACAGGCGTCCGAGCCAGGCCTCCCCGACCGGCGAAAGGGGGATCAGGCCCGCACTGCGCCCGGTCCCCGCCACGGCGAGGTCGATCTCCAGGTCGGCGGGCGGCAGCGCGCCGCGCCCCCGCTCCGGCCACTCGACCAGCCACAGGGTCGCCCCGGCATCGTCCAGGCCGAGGAAATCGAGTTCGCGCGCGTCGCCGATGCGGTACAGGTCCAGGTGCAGGCCCTTGCCGCCCGCGGGCAACGGGTAGTGCTCGACCAGCGTGTACGTCGGGCTGCGGATCGCGCCTTCCACGCCGAGTGCACGCAGCCAGCCGCGCGCAAGCGTCGACTTGCCGGCGCCGAGGTCGCCGTGCAGCAGCACCACCGCCTGCGCGGGCTGCGTCGCGGCGAGCGCGGCGGCCAGGCGCACGGTGGCGTCGGCGTCGGCCAGCACGAAATCCATGCGCAACGAGGTCACGGGTTCATGCCACCGGATTCGCGCAACGCCGCAGGCACGCCAGCAGGTCGGTCGGCAACAGGCCGCGCTCGCCGTCGCGCGCCGCGACGTCGCCCGCATGCGCATGCAGCAACGCGCCGCAGGACGCGGCGTCGAACGCTGGCAAGCCCTGCGCGCGCAGCGCAGCGATCGCGCCGGTGAGCAGGTCGCCCATGCCGCCGGTCGCCATGCCCGGATTGCCGGCCTCCACGACGCGCGTTGCCCGTCCCGGCGCGGCGACGAGCGTGCCCATCCCCTTCAGCACCACGACCGCCTCGTGGCGCGCGGCCAGTGCCTGCGCGGCGCCGGCGCGATCGGCCTGCACCGTTGCGGTGCCGCTGCCGAGCAGCCGCGCCGCTTCGCCGGGGTGCGGCGTGAGGACCGCGCCGTCGGGAACCGCGCGCGGCGATGCGGCGAGCAGGTTCAGCGCATCCGCATCGAGCACGAGCGGCTTTGCGCACGCGAGCGCGGCGGCGAGCATCGCCCTGCCCCATTCGCCCTGCCCCAGCCCGGGGCCGATCGCGACGACATCGGCGCGCGCGAGCAGCGGCAACAGGTCCTCGGTGGATTCCACCGCGTGCGCCATCGCCTCCGGCTGCCGCGCCAGTACCGCCACGACGTGCCCGGCGCGCGTCGCCACGCTCGCCAGGCCGGCGCCGGCGCGCAGCGCCGCCTGCGCGCACAGCACGATCGCGCCGCCGCTGCCGTGGTCGCCGCCGATGCAGAGCACGTGCCCGTTGTCGCCCTTGTGGCTGTCGCGCGGGCGCGGCGGGAGCCAGCCGGCGAGCGCATCGGGCGCGATGGTTTCCATCGGCCGATTCTATACTTGCGCCGTGCATCCACCGGCCTCCGACAGCGCGAATCCCGCGACGCCGCCCGACCTCGCGGCGGTCGCCGCGCGCCTCAAGGCGCTCGCCCTGGAAGCGGGCTTCCAGCGCTGCGGCATCAGCGGCGTGGACCTCGGCGCCGACGAGGCGCACCTGCGCGACTGGCTCGCGCAGGGCCTGTACGGCTCGATGGACTGGATGGCGCGGCACGGCGACCTGCGCGCGCGGCCGCCGGAACTGGTGCCGGGCACGGTGCGCGTGCTCTCGGTGGGCCTCGACTACGGCCGCGATGCCGACGAAGCCTGGGCGAACCTGCGCGACGGCGAGCGCGCCTACGTGGCCCGCTACGCGCTGGGCCGCGACTACCACAAGCTGATGCGGCAGCGCCTGCAGCGCCTGGCCGATGCGGTCGCCGCCGAGATCGGGCCGTTCGGCCATCGCGTATTCGTCGATTCGGCGCCGGTGCTCGAGCGCGCGCTGGCGCGCGACGCGGGCCTGGGCTGGATCGGCAAGCACACCTGCCTGATCGACAGCGACGGCGGCAGCTGGTTCTTCCTCGGCGAGATCTACCTCGACCTGCCGCTGCCGGTGGATCCGCCCGCGAGCGCGCACTGCGGCACCTGCACGCGCTGCATCGACGTCTGCCCGACGCAGGCGATCGTCGCGCCGTACCGGCTCGATGCGCGGCGCTGCATCGCCTACCTCACGATCGAGCACGAGGGCGCGATCGACGAGGAACTGCGGCCGCTCATCGGCAACCGCATCTTCGGCTGCGACGACTGCCAGCTCGCCTGCCCCTGGAACAAGTTCGCGCGGCGCACGGACGAGGCGGATTTCCGCGCGCGCAACAACCTCGACCGGGCGACGCTGGCGGAGCTGTTCGCGTGGGGCGAGGAGGAGTTCCTGCGGCGCACCGAAGGCACCGCGATCCGCCGCAGCGGTTACCGCCGCTGGCTGCGCAACATCGCCATCGCACTCGGCAACGCGCCGCCGACGCCTGGAACGCTGGCGGCGCTCGAATCGCGCCGCGACTGCGACGATCCGCTCGTTCGCGAGCACGTCGCGTGGGCGCTGGCGCGCCACGCGAAGTAGGGTCAGGCGGCGGCCTGCGCGGGAATCGAATCGTTGGTGTGGGTCAGCGCGTTGTCGCGGTCCACGTACACCAGCGTCGGCTTGAACTTCGCGGCCTCCGCCTCGTCCACCGCGCCGTACGCGCAGATGATCACCAGGTCGCCGGGCTGCGCGCGGTGCGCGGCGGCGCCGTTCACCGAGATGATGCCGCTGCCTTCCTCGGCGCGGATCGCGTAGGTCACGAAGCGCTGGCCGTTGTTGACGTTGAAGATGTGGACCTGCTCGTACTCGCGGATGCCGGAGATGTCGAGCAGGCGCCCGTCGATCGCGCACGAGCCTTCGTAGTGCAGCTCGGCGTGGGTGA
>DASTWT010000010.1:0-7934 GCA_035765815.1 Luteimonas sp.
GCGGCCGAGACCGTCGACATGGGCAACGGCCTGAAGCGCGTGCGCTTCCAGCAGTCGCCGAAGATGTCGACCTACCTGCTGTTCTTCGGCCTCGGCGACTTCGACCGCGCCACCACCATGGCCGACGGCGTCGAGATCGGCGTCGTGACCCAGAAGGGCAAGGCCGACCAGGCGAAGTTCTCGCTCGAGTCCGCGGCCGCGGTGATCAAGGAATACAACGACTACTTCGGCGTGCCGTACCCGCTGCCGAAGCTCGACAACATCGCCTCGCCGGGCAGCAGCCAGTTCTTCAGCGCGATGGAGAACTGGGGCGCCATCTACACCTTCGAGTACGCGCAGCTGTTCGACCCGCGCATCTCGACCGAATCGACGAAGGAAGGCATCTTCTCCACCGGCGCGCACGAGATCGCGCACCAGTGGTTCGGCGACCTCGTCACCATGGCGTGGTGGGACGACCTATGGCTCAACGAGGGCTTCGCCTCGTGGATGGAAGGCCGCACCACCGCCAAGCTGCACCCGGAGTGGAACAGCGCGCTGTCCGCCGTCGGCGTGCGCGAGGCGGCGATGAACCGCGACGCGATCGCGACCACGCACCCGGTGGTGCAGCACGTCGAGACCGTCGAGCAGGCCAGCCAGGCCTTCGACTCGATCACCTACTCCAAGGGCGAGTCGGTCATCCGCATGCTGGAAGCCTACGTCGGCGCCGACACCTGGCGCGACGGCGTGCGCAAGTACATCAAGGCCCACGCCTACGGCAACGCCGTGTCCGACGACCTGTGGCAGGCGGTCGACTCGGTGTCCGACAAGCCGATCACCCAGATCGCGCACGACTTCACCCTGCAGCCGGGCATCCCGCTGATCAAGGTCGAGTCCGCGCAGTGCGCCGGTGGCAACACGACGGTGCAGCTGTCGCAGGGCGAGTTCACCCGCGACCGCCCCGACAAGCAGCCGCTCTCCTGGCACGTGCCGGTCGTGGCCGCCACCGTCGGCGGTTCCGCGCCGGCGCGCACCGTCGTCGACGGCAAGGCGACGCTGGAAGTGCCGGGCTGCGGCACGCTGGTCGTGAACGCCGGCCAGGCCGGCTACTTCCGCACCCTGTACCCGCAGGCGCAGATCGCGCAGCTGCGCGGCGGTTTCGGCAAGCTCGCCACCATCGACCAGCTCGGCCTGATGAACGACATCTGGGCGCTGGGCATGGCCGGCAACGAGCCGCTCACCGACTACCTGGACCTCGCCGCGGCCGTGCCGGCCGATGCGGCGCCCGAGGTGTGGCAGGACGTCGTCGGCAGCCTGTCGTCGATCGACTACTACTACGAGGGCAGCCCGGAGCAGGCCGCGTTCCGCAAGTACGCGCTGGCCACGCTGCAGCCGGTGTTCGCCCGCGTGGGCTGGGAAGCCAAGCCGGGCGAGGCCGATCCGGTCCGCCGCCTGCGCAGCAGCCTGATCGGCGCGCTCGCCGGCCTCGAGGACCAGGCCGTGATCGCCGAGGCGCGGCGCCGTTTCGCCGCGGGCGGCGACGCCGTGCCGGTGGTCCTGCGCAACGTGATCCTCGGGATCGTCGCGCACAACGCCGACGCCGCGACCTGGGACAAGCTGCACGCCCAGGCGCAGGCCGAGACCACGCCGCTGATCAAGGACCAGCTGTACGGGCTGCTCGCCATTGCGAAGGACGATGCGCTCGCGCAGCGCGCGCTCGACCTCGCCCTGACCGACGAGCCCGGCGCGACCAACAGCGCCGGCATGATCTCCCGCGTCTCCGGCGAGCATCCCGACATGGCGTTCGACTTCGCGGTCGCGCACCGCGAGCAGGTGGACAAGCTGGTCGACTCGACCTCGCGTTCGCGCTACTACCCCGGCATCGGCGGCGGTTCGCGCGACCCGAAGATGATCGACAAGCTCAACGCCTTCGCCGACGCCTACATCGCGAAGAGCTCGCGCCGGGCCACCGACACCGCGATCGCGGGCATCCAGTACCGCCGCGAAGTGATCGAGAAGCGCCTGCCGCAGGTCACCGCCTGGCTGGCGAAGCGGAAGAAGTGAGGCGCATCGCGGCGGCCGTGCTCGCGGCCGCCGCCCGCTGACGAGAAGGGCCGGCATTGCGCCGGCCCTTTTTTTTCAGTCGCGCTCGAAACGCTCGATGTCGTCGAACAGCCGCAGGTTCCGGCGGATGCCGTCCGCGCCGTCGTCGATGCGGGCGTACAGGCCGGTCGGCCGGCGCGCGGCGCGCGCGGTCCACGCCCAGGTGGCGACCATGCCGACCAGGCCGAGCGCGAGGCTGGCCCAGATCCACGCCGGCGTGCCGCCTGCCGCGCGCGTCGGCGACAGGCCGGCGAACCCGACCACGACCAGCACCCACATGATCCACCACGGCGCGCCGCACGCGTTCGAATTGAACACCTGCATGCGCAGCAGCAGGCGCAGGCGCTTCTGGATCGCCAGCACCGGCGAGCCGTAGTCGAGGCTGGAGGACAACCCCGCGACGATGCCGGCGAAGGCGATGTTCAGGACCCCGAACGCGTGCAGCACGATGCCGGTGGCGAACAGTCCGGGCGCATGGAGGTTCTGTTTCCAGCAGGCCACGCCGAGGACCACGAGCCCGAGCCCGAGCAGGGCCTGCAGCGCCATGCCGATGAAGAGCGGCCGCAGGTTGCGGCGCGCCCGGTCGATGCGCTGCCCGTGCAGCAGTTCCAGCTGCATGCGATCGTGCCGGGCAAGGCGCGCGTCGAGGGTCTGCCAGGCGGTCTTGAAGTCGTCGAGTTCCATGGTTGCCGGTGTCCTGTGCGGGATGGGGATCAGAATTCGTCGCGGATGCGCTGCTTGAGGCGCGAGAGTTTGGTCGAGACGTTGCTTTCGCTGATGCCGAGCACGTCCGCGATCTCGCGCTGGCTGCGCTCGTCGAGGTAGAGGAGCATGAGGGCGCGGTCCAGCGGCGGCAGCGCGGCGATCACCCGTTCGAGCAGCCGGAGCTGCTGTCCGGCCTCGTGGTCGTCCTCGATCGTCGCGCCGTGCGCCGCCGATGCGTGCAGCGTCTCGTCGAAGGGCACGTGGTGGCGATCGCGCAGCGAACGGCCGCGCAGGTGCGAGATCGCGACGTTCAGCGCGATCCGGTACATCCAGGTGGTGACGGGGCGGTCGGGCGCGTACGAAGGCCACGCGCGCCACAGTTGCGCCGCGATGTCCTGGGCGAGGTCGGCGCGGTCCTCGGGATCGGCGGCATAGCTGCCGGCGACCTTGAGCACGATTCCCCGATGGCGTTGCAGCAGGTCGCCGAAGGCCCGGCGTGCGGCCGTCGTCGTCGTGGCGGCGGAGAGCTCCATGCGGATGCAGGTTCCGTGGCGGGCGCCCACGCGCCCTTCGCCATGATGATTCGCGCGGGGGCCGAAAACATCACACCCGCCCACGTCACGCCCGGCGCGACGGCCGCCTCAGGAAGCCAGCACCCGGATCTCGGCCGTCCCGGCGCGGACCGTCTGCCCGGCGCGGATCTTGGCGGTCTTGCGGAATTCGACGGCGCCGTCCACGCGGACCTGGCCGGAGGCGACGAGCGCCTTGCCCGCGCCGCCGCTGCCGGCCAGCCCGGCGAGCTTGAGCAGCTGGTTGAGCTCGACGAATTCCCGGTCGAGCACGAACTCGAGGTGCTGCATGGCGGCGCCCGCGCGCGGCATCCGCGCTACGACCCGTGGCTCGTCGCGGAGCGGTACAGCGCGGGGAACAGGCGCTTGAGTTCCACCAGCTTCGGCGCGTCGTTGTAGACGATGTACGGCTCGTCGGGATGCAGGCGCAGGTAATCCTGGTGGTAGGCCTCGGCCGGATAGAACGCCTGGAGCGGCTCGACCTTCGTGGCGATCGGGTGGGCGAAGAGCTTCGCGCCATCGAGCTGGGCGATGTAGGCGGTGGCGACGTCGCGCTGCGCCTTCGTCGCGGTGAACACTTCCGAGCGGTACTGCGAGCCGACGTCCGGCCCCTGCCGGTCCACCTCGGTCGGGTCGTGCGCCACCGAGAAGAACACCTTCAGCAGTTGGCCGTAAGTCACCTGCGCCGGATCGTAGGTGACGCGCACGGACTCCGCGTGGCCGGTGCGGCCGGTGCCGACCAGCGGGTAGTGCGCGCTGAGCGCGCCGCCGCCGGAATAGCCGGAGGTCGCGTCGATCACGCCGCGGACGTGTTCGAACACCCCCTCGACGCCCCAGAAGCAGCCGCCGGCGAACACCGCCACCGCCTTGCCGGGCTTCGCGGCGCGCGGGATGTCGAGTTTCGCATCGGGCAACGCGACGGGGTTGCTGCGTGCGCCGGCGAGGTTGCAGGCCGCCAGCAGCACCGCTGCGGCGCAGGCCGCGAAGGCGCGCCGGCGCGGCGGCATGCCGCGCATCGTTCGGTCGTGGCGAAGCTTCATGGCGTGGCCCTCGCGGTGCGGTGTCAGGCGTTCGCCGGCGCGAATCGCAGCGCGGCGGAATTCATGCAATAGCGCAGCCCGGTCGGCCGCGGGCCGTCGTCGAACACGTGGCCCAGGTGCGCGTCGCAGCGCGCGCAGGCGATCGCGGTGCGGACCATGCCGAAGGTGCGATCGCGGCTTTCCGCGACGTTGCCGGGGGCGATCGGCTGCCAGAAGCTCGGCCAGCCGGTGCCGGATTCGAACTTGGTCGCCGAGTCGTACAACGCGGTGTCGCAGCACAGACAGCGGAACACGCCCTTGCGATGCTCGTTGAGCAGCGGCCCGGTGAACGGCCGCTCGGTGCCGGCGTGCCGCGCGACCTCGTACGACAGCGGCGGCAGCTGCGCCTTCCACTCCGCGTCGGTCTTCACGATGCGATCCACGCGCACGGTGCGCAGGCGCTTGCCGCTGTCGTCGAACTCGACGATGAGGACCTTGCCGCGCGGCGCCGGCACCGGCGCGGCGTCGCTGCGCCGGCTGCAGCCGAACACGAGCCCGGCGACCGCGAGCGAGGAGGCCGCGACGAAATCGCGGCGCGGCAGCGGGCGGGAGAGGAGGGCCATGCCGCTTCAGACCGGCCGAAGGGCCCGCGGGTTCCGCGGGCCCCTCCTGCGGTCCGGGAACCCTCAGCGCCCGTTCACGCTGTAGCGGCCGGGGCCCAGCAGCGCCAGCGCCAGCGACGAAGCCAGGTACATGCCTTGCAGTTCGAGCTGCCAGCCGCCGGCCTCGTTGAGCATGCCCAGCTGGCCCAGATGCGCCAGGAAGAAGGCGAAGAGCATGTTCACCAGCACCAGCAGCGCGCCGATGCGGGCGTAGAAGCCGGCGATCAGCAGCAACGGCCCGACCACCTCGCCGAGGAAGGCGCCGTAGGCCAGGAAGGCCGGCAGCCCGTGCGCCGCGAGCATCTCCCCGATCGGCCCGACCCCGCCCCGCAGCTTGGACACGCCGTGCAGCAGCACCAGCACGCCCAGCGCGATGCGCAGGACCAGCTTGCCGAGATCGGCCTGGGTATTCGCGTTCATGCCTTCCCCCTCGCGTCAGCCGGCGGAGCGCCGTGGGCGCAGCATACCGCTGCCTGCATGCCTCGTTGACGCCCCGGCGGCCATGCTGCGGCGCACGGAGGATTCGCCCATGCGCATGGCCAGGCTCGGGTTCGAGGCATCGTTCAAGGTGGCCTTCACCGCGGGCGACGCCCAGGCCGCGGAAATGACGATCCCGCCCGGAGACCGGGAGGGCGGCCCCGACAATCGCCATCGCGGCGCCGACCAGTGGCTCTACGTGGTGTACGGCCGCGGCGAAGCCACCGTCGACGGCCGCCAGGTGCCGTTGCAGGCCGGTACCTTGCTGGTGGTGGAGCGCGGGGAGGCGCACGAAATCCGCAACACCGGCGACCAGCCGCTGCAGACCCTGAACTTCTATCACCCGCCCGCCTACGACGCCGAAGGCGAGCCGCTTCCCGCCGGCGAGGATTGACGCGCGGTCGTTGCTCGCGGCCTAGCGCGTGAGGTCCTTGGCCTCCGCGACCGCGAGCACCTCGACGTGCTCCATCCGTTGCGGGCGGACGAGCAGCGGATAGGCCAGCACCGCGCCCAGGATGATGGCGACGCCGCCGTAGAACGCCGGCGAGAGGTCGCGCTGCTCGCCCAGCAGCAGGATCGCGAGCACGATCGCGTACACCGGTTCCAGGTTGACCGCGAGTTGCGCCGCGAACGCGCTCATGTGCCGCAGCGCGACCAGCGACAGCGCGAACGGGAACAGCGTGCAGGCACCGGCGAGCGCGAGCAGGAGCAGCGCGTCGCGCGCGCCCGGCAGGACCAGCAGGTCGCCGGCGAAGGCCGGGAACAGGAGCGGCATCAGCGGCGCTAGCGCGGCCATCGCCAGGGTGCCGGCGCCGAGCTCGAGCGCGGTCATGGTGAGCGGGTCGGCATGTTCCACCAGGCGCTTGTTGAGCGAGCCGAACAGCGCCACGAACAACGCGGAGACGGTGCCGACCGCGATGCCCAGGCGCATGCCCGCGGGGACCCCGCCGACCACCAGCGCGACGCCCGGCAGCACCGCGACGCCCAGCGCGACCTCGCGCCAGGAGAAGCGGCTGCGCGCGAGGCGCGGCTCGACCAGCGCGGTGAACACCGTCGCGAGCGCCATGCACGTCGCGCCGACCGACGCGTTCGCCAGCTTGATCGCGCCGTAGAACGTGAGCCAGTGCAGCGACACGAGCACGCCGATGCCCGCATAAGCCCAGCGCAGGCGCGCCGGCATCGCACGTAGCCCGCGCCAGACGCGCGGCACGCAGGCAAGCGCGCCGGTCACCAGCAGCATGCGCCAGAACACCAGCGGCAGCGCCGGCAGCGTGATCAGGCGCCCGAGGATCGCGGTGAAGCCCCACAGCAGCACGCACGCGTGGATCTGCAGGAACGCCCTGCGGCTGGCGGCGGCATCCACGAGGCGCACGGTCATGCGCGCATTGTAGGGTCGGCGGCGGCCTGCACGAGCCAGTCGGCGAACGCCTGCGCCGCCGGGCGCAGGCGCCGGTGCGCGGGATGCGCGAGGAAGTATCCGTAGCGCGCTTCCAGCGTGGGACCGGGCAGCCTGGCCAACGCGCCGGAATCGAGGAACGGGGCGATGATGTGCTCGCGCGCGAGCGCCACGCCCAACCCCTGGGCTGCGGCGTTGAGTGCGGCGTTCGAATCGGTGAAGCGGTAGCGCTCGCGCACGCCCGCGTCGCGCACACCGGCCGCGCGGAACCAGTCGGGCCAGCCCTGGCGACCCATGTCCGCGACCAGCGGCAGCCGGGCGATGTCGGCCGGCGAGCGGACGGCCGCGACGCCCGGCATGTCCGGCGCCGCGACGGGAAAGAGGGTTTCGCGCAGCAGTTCCCGCGAGAGCAGGCCGGGCCAGTCGCCGTCGCCGTAGCGGATCGCCAGGTCGGGGCCGCCCTCGTCGAAGCGCGCGAGTGCGAATCCGGTCTCGATGCTGAGTCGCAATTGCGGATGGGCCACGGCGAACGCCGGCAGGCGCGGCAGCAGCCAGCCACAGACCCAGGAGTGCAGGGTGGCGATGCGCACGAGCGTTTCGTCCTCGCCGGCGGCGCGGACGCCCCGGATCGCGTCCTCCAGCTCGGCCAGGCTGCTGCCGGCGGCATCGGCGAGGCGGCGCCCCGCCGGCGTGAGCTGCACGCCGCGGGCGTGGCGATGGAACAGCGGGACGCCCAGGCGCTCCTCGAGCTTGCGCACGTGGTGGCTCACCGCGCTGGCGGTGAGGCTGAGTTCGTCCGCCGCGTGGGCGAAGTTCTGGTGCCGCGCGGCGGCCTCGAAGGCGGCGAGGGCCGGCAGCCAGTCCGATCGAAGGATCATGCGAGCCCCAAATCCTGCTCATGCCTGACCCGGAAAGTATGCGCTTGCGGGCCCGTTTCCGCAGCGGAGAATGGCGCCACCCCAACGCCTCCGCCCGCCATGTCCAGCACGAGCGTGCCCTTGCCCCAACCCTCCCTCCAGGCACGCGC
>DASTWT010000011.1:0-2355 GCA_035765815.1 Luteimonas sp.
GAGCGCGCCGGGCTGCAGGAAACGCGTGTAGTCGGTCGCACGCGCGTCCGCGCCCGCCGTTGCGGGATCGGACGGATCGCTGCCTGCCATCCCGGTGAGCAGCGCTGCCGCGTCGGCGACGGTGCGCGTCATCGGGCCGGCGGTGTCCTGCGAATGCGCGAGCGGAATGATGCCGCTTCGGCTCACCAGCCCGAGCGTCGGCTTGATGCCGACCAGGCCGGTCATCGCCGCCGGGCAGATCACGCTGCCGTCGGTCTCGGTGCCGACGCCGATCGCCGCCATGTTCGCCGCGATCGCGCTGCCGGTGCCCGAACTCGAGCCGCAGGGGTTGCGGTCGAGCACGTACGGATTGCGCGTCTGCCCGCCGCGCCCGGTCCAGCCGGAACTGGCATGCGTCGAACGGAAGTTCGCCCACTCGCTGAGGTTGGTCTTGCCCAGGATTACCGCGCCGGCGTCGCGCAGGCGCTGCACCAGGAACGCGTCGTGCGCCGGGCGGTTTTCGGCCAGCGCGAGCGAGCCGGCCGAGTTCACCATCGGCGTGGCGTCGATGTTGTCCTTGAGCAGCACCGGGATGCCGTGCAGCGGCCCGCGCACCTTGCCAGCGGCGCGCTCGGCGTCGCGCGCGGCGGCCTCCGCCATCGCATCGGGATTGAGCTCGATGACCGCGTTGATCGCGGGTCCGGCCTTGTCGATCGCGGCGATGCGGTCGAGGTAGGCGCGGGTGAGCGTGCGGCTGTCGAGCGTGCCGTCGTGCATCCGCGCCTGCAGCCCGGCGACGGTGGCTTCGTCGAACGCGAACCCGTCGCCGGTGGCGGATCGGGGCGCACCGGCGGCGCGGCCGGGCAGCGGCGCGGCGGACGCGCAGGCGAGCAGCAGCGCCGCCAGTGGCAGCGCGAGACGGAACGACGACATGGCAAACCCCCGGCGTCTAGTAGCGACGACGCAGGATATCGCGGGCCAGCACCCAAACGACGACGACGTTGACGGCCAGCACCAGCAGCGCCGGCCAGCCGGGGTGCCGCGACAGGGCGTAGAGGTCCAGCGGCAGGTACAGGGAGGCGGTCACGCAGCCCAGCCAGGAGGCCCAGCCCTTGGCCCGCCAGAGGCCCCAGGCCTCCAGCAGGTGCAGCAGGCCGTAGGCCATGACGGCGGCCGCGGCCAGGTGCACCGCGCCGGGGCTGATCTGCTGCGCGAACAGCGCCAGGACCCCGTGCTCGGGGTCCAGCTGGAAGCGCGCGATCAGCTCGTGGACCCAGCGACGGATCGGGGCCGGGCCCAGCAGTTCGAGGCCGCTGGCGGCGAGCACCGCGAGCGTGCCCTTGGCGCCTTCGACGAGGGCGATGACGTGCAGCCCCGGATGCGCATGCGGATCCGGGTTGTAGTGCGGATGCCGCGGATCCGAGGGCGGCAGCTCGCTCATCACGCGGCGCGCGAAGCCCGCTTGCGGTCGGTCTCGGTGAGGAACTTCTTGCGCAGGCGGATTTCCTTCGGCGTGACTTCCACCAGCTCGTCGTCCTCGATGAAGTCCAGCGCCTGCTCCAGCGAGTACTTCAGCGCCGGCGTGAGCTTGATCGCGTCGTCCTTGCCCGAGGCGCGCATGTTGGTCAGCGGCTTGGGCTTGATGACGTTGACGGTGAGGTCGTTGTCCTTGGAGTGGATGCCGACCAGCTGGCCTTCGTACACGTTGTCGCCCTCGGCGGCGAACAGCCGGCCGCGCTCCTCCAGCGGGCCCAGCGAATACGCCGGGGTCACGCCGGGGGCATTGGCGATCATCACGCCGTTGATGCGCTTGGCGATCGGGCCGGTTTCCTTCGGGCCGTAGTGGTCGAACACGTGGAACAGCAGGCCCGAGCCCTGGGTGAGGGTGCGGAACTCGTTCTGGAAGCCGATCAGGCCGCGCGCCGGGATCATGTAGTCCAGGCGCACGCGGCCCTTGCCGTCGGACTCCATGTTCTTGAGCTGCGCCTTGCGCGTGCCCAGCTTCTCCATCACGCCGCCCTGGTGCTGTTCCTCGATGTCGACGACGAGCTGCTCGATCGGCTCCATCGGCTGGCCGTCGATCTCCTTGATGATCACCTCGGGGCGCGACACGGCGAGCTCGAAGCCCTCGCGGCGCATCGTCTCGATGAGCACGGACAGGTGCAGCTCGCCGCGGCCGGAGACCAGGAACTTGTCGGCGTCGCCGGTTTCCTCGACCTTCAGCGCCACGTTGTTCAGCGTCTCGCGCTCCAGGCGCTCGCGCAGCTGGCGGCTGGTGATGAACTTGCCGCCGGAGAAGTCCTTGTGGCCGGCGAACGGCGAGTTGTTGACCTGGAAGGTCATGCTGATGGTCGGCTCGTCGACGGTCAGCGCCGG
>DASTWT010000012.1:0-7328 GCA_035765815.1 Luteimonas sp.
CGTGATGACGCCGCCGCAGCGCGAGGAGTTCGAGCGCACCCACGAGTGCAACTTCGCGATCGGCGTGGCCAGCGTCGGCCGCTTCCGCGTGTCCTGCTTCTACCAGCGCAACCAGGTCGGCATGGTGCTGCGCCGGATCGAGTCGAAGATCCCGACCGTCGACGAGCTCGCGCTGCCGCCGATCATCAAGACCCTGGCGATGACCAAGCGCGGCATCATCATCTTCGTCGGCGCCACCGGCACCGGCAAGTCGACCTCGCTCGCGGCGATGATCGGCTACCGCAACCAGAATTCGACCGGCCACATCATCACGATCGAGGACCCGATCGAGTTCGTGCACAAGCACGAGGGCTGCATCATCACCCAGCGCGAGGTCGGCATCGACACCGAAAGCTGGGAAGCCGCGCTGAAGAACACGCTGCGCCAGGCGCCGGACGTGATCATGATCGGCGAGGTGCGCACGCGCGAAGGCATGGACCATGCGATCGCGTTCGCCGAGACCGGCCACCTGGTGCTGTGCACGCTGCACGCCAACAACGCCAACCAGGCGATGGACCGCATCATCAATTTCTTCCCCGAGGATCGCCGCAGCCAGCTGCTGATGGACCTGTCGCTCAACCTCAAGGGCGTGGTCGCGCAGCAGCTGATCCCGACGCCGGACGGCAAGGGCCGGCGCGTGGCGATGGAGATCCTGCTCGGCACGCCGCTGGTGCAGGACTACATCCGCGATGGCGAGATCGGCAAGATCAAGGAAGTGATGAAGGAGTCGGTCAACCTCGGCATGAAGACCTTCGGCCAGGCCCTGTTCGAGCTGTTCCAGGCCGGCGAGATCAGCTACGAGGACGCGCTGCGCTACGCCGACTCGGCGAACGAGGTGCGCCTGCGCATCAAGCTCGCGCAGGGCGGCGACGCCAAGACGCTGTCGCAGGGCCTCGAGGGCGTCGGCATCTCCGAAATCAAGTGAGGCGGAGGCGGGCCGCCAGCGCCAGCGCGTCGAAGGGCGCGTGCACCTTGGCGTCGTTGTCGAAGTAGCAGTAGACGTCGCCGCGCTTGGCCCGGCGCCGGATCCGGCGCGCCCAGGTCGCGAGTTCCGCCTTCGAATAGCCGCTGACGTAGAGTTGCGTGCCGCCGTGCAGGCGGATGTACGAAAAGTCGGCGGTCTCTTCGTCGAAATACGGGAACTTGCCGGCGGTGTCCGCCGCCACCAGCGCGACGCCGTGACGGCGCAGCAGCGCCAGCGCTTCGCGGCTACCGAAGCTTTCGTGTCGCGGCTCGAGCGCGTGGCGCAGCGGGCGCACGGCATCGATCGCCAGCGCGCTGCGACCGCGCATGCGCACCACGTCGCGGCGGCGGGCCAGCGCCAGCGCGGCGCCGGTGTCGCGCGGCAACAGCGACAGGAACGCGTCCACCACGCCCGCATCGAAGCGGAAGTTGCCGGGCAGCTGCCACAGCACCGGCCCGAGCCGGTCGCCCAGGCGCAGCGGGCCCGAGGCCAGGAAGTTCGCCAACGCCTTTTCGCAGTCGCGCAGGCGCAGCATGTGGGTGATGAACCGCGGGCCCTTGAGCGCGAAGACGAAGCCGTCCGGCGTCGCCTCGCGCCAGGCCGAATAGCTGGCGGGCGACTGCAGCGAGTAGAAGGAGCCGTTGATCTCGATGCTGCCGAAGCGCTGCGCGGCATATTCCAGCTCTCGGCGCTGCGGCAGGCCGTCCGGGTAGAACACGCCGCGCCACGGCTTGTAGCGCCAGCCCGAGATGCCGATGCGGATCGCCATGCGCCGATGCTGCGCGCCGTGGCGTGGCAGGGGCGTGCACGCTCAGCGCGAGAGCAGCTCCCGCAGGACCGCCGGCATCTCGTGGAGGTCGTCCTTGCACACCCACGCGTCGGCGCCGCGCGCGCCGTCGTCCGCGGGCCGGTCCTCGGCGACGAAGCCGGACAGCACCACGAACGGGAGCGCGGGATCGTGCGCGCGCGCCATCTGCAGCGCCTCGCCGCCGGAAAAGCCCGGCAGGTCGTAGTCGGAGACCACGATGTGCGGCGCGAAGCCGGCGAGCGCGGCCGCGTAGGCGTCGCGGGTCGCGACGCGCCGCAGGTCCGCGTCCAGGCCCGCGCCGGCCAGCTCGATGGAAAGCAGATCGGCGTCGTCGGCCGAATCCTCGAGCAGCAGCAGTCGGAGCGTGGCCATTTGGGGGGATGGCTGGACGGCGTGGGAATCCCGCATCCTAAACCGCGCGGCGCCCCGGGCCCAACCCCGGCCCCGCCCGCGCGCCCACGCTAGAATGCGCGCATGGACGCCGTCCCGACCCTCGCCAACCAGCTGCTGATCGCGCTGCCGGGGCTCGACGACCCGAATTTCTCCCGCAGCGTGACCCTGGTCTGCCAGCACGACGCCGACGGGGCGATGGGCGTGATGGTCAACCGCGCCTCGGAATACACGCTGGGCGAAGTGTTCCGGCAGATGGGCATCGAGAGCGGAGACGCGGCGCTGTGCGCGCGCCCCGTGGTCGCCGGCGGCCCGGTGCATCCGGAGCGCGGCTTCGTGCTGCACGACGGCGACCGCGAATGGGATTCGACGCTCGCCATCGCCGACGGCCTGTACGTCACCACCTCCCGCGACGTGCTCGAGGCGATGGCGCGCGGCGACGGCCCGCGCTCGGCCACGGTCGCGCTCGGCTGCGCGGGTTGGGGCGCGGGGCAGCTGGAACACGAACTGGTCGAGAACAGCTGGCTCACCGCGCCCGCGGACGCGGAGCTGCTGTTCCGGTTGCCGCTCGACGCGCGCTGGCAGGCCGCCGCCGGCCGCATCGGCGTGGACCTCGCGCGCCTGGCCGATTATTCGGGCCATGCCTGACGACGCGATCCGCCGCGACGGGACGGTGCTCGGCTTCGACGTCGGGGCGCGGCGCATCGGCGTGGCGGTGGGCAGCCCCTTCGGCCATGGCGCGCGCGCGCTCGCGGTGGTGGACGTGCATGCGCAGGGCCCCGACTGGCCGGCGATCGACCGCCTGCACCGCGAATGGCGCCCCGATGGCTTCGTGGTCGGCGACCCGATGACGCTCGACGGCGGCGACCAGCCGATCCGCCGCGTCGCCCACGCCTTCGCCGGCGAACTGCGCGCGCGCTACGCGCTGCCGGTGGTGCTGGTCGACGAGCGCGCGAGTTCGATCGAGGCCGCGCAGCGCTTCGCCGCCGACCGCGCCGAAGGGCGCAGGCGCCGCCGCGACGCCGCCGCGCTCGACGCCGTCGCCGCCGCGGTGATCGTCGAGCGCTGGCTCGCCGCGCCGCAGGACGCCATTCCGGTGCCCGCGAACCCCACACCGACCAAGATCCCGCCGCCCGCCCGCCCCGCATGAGCCACGCCGAACAGACAGCGCCAGACGGGCGCCTGCGCCACCTCCTCACCCTCGAAGGCCTGCCGCGCGCCACGCTCGAGCGCCTGCTCGATCGCGCGCAGGCGCTGCACGCCCACGCCTACGGCGGCACCGCATTGCGGGCGACGCTCGCCGGCAAGGCGGTGTGCAACCTGTTCTTCGAGCCGTCCACGCGCACCCGCACGAGCTTCCGCCTCGCCGGCGTACGCCTCGGCGCGGACGTGGTGGACTTCGACGCCTCGACGTCGTCGGCGAAGAAGGGCGAAACGGACGCCGACACGCTGCGCACGATCGAGGCCATGGGCGTGCATGCGTTCGTGGTGCGCCACGCCGTGGAGGGCGCGGTCGCCGCGCTCACGCAGGCCGCGGCGCCGGGCACGGTGCTGGTCAACGGCGGCGACGGGCGCCACGCGCATCCCACCCAGGGCCTGCTCGACATGCTCTCCATCCGCCAGGCCAAGGGCACGGATTTCGGCGGCCTCAAGGTCGCCATCGTCGGCGACCTGAGGCATTCGCGCGTCGCGCGCTCGGACCTGCACGCGCTGCGCGCGCTGGGCGCGGGCGAGATCAGGATCTGCGCGCCCGCCGCGCTGCTGCCGGATGCCGCGGAACTCGCGGGCTGCCGGGTGGTGGAGACGCTCGCCGAAGCGCTGGACGGCGTGGACGTCGCGATGACGCTGCGCCTGCAGCGCGAACGCATGGAGGAGGGGCTGGTGCCGTCGCTGGAGGATTACCGCCGCGACTACGGCATCACCGCCGCGCGCCTGCGCGGCGCCGCAAGGGACGCGGTCGTGATGCACCCGGGGCCGATGAACCGGGGCGTCGAAATCGACGCGGACGTCGCCGACGGCCCGCAATCGCTGGTCCTGCGCCAGGTGGCGAACGGCGTCGCCGTGCGCATGGCCGTCCTCGAGGAGTTGCTCGCATGAATCGTGCGTTGACCGTTGTCCTTGCCCTGTTCGGGGCCGCCGCGCCCGCGTTCGCTTTCGCATCCGCGACACCCGCCGCAACGCCGGCGGCGACGCCCGCCGCGGCGGCCGCCGACGGCGGCTACGACCCGCGCGCGCTGTTCGCGCCGCTGGCGCTGCCGCAGCCGGCCAACGCCTTCCGCGGCGGCGCCGGCAAGCCGGGCCCGCTGTTCTGGCAGAACCGCGCCGACTACGACCTGCACGCGACGATCGACCCGGCGCAGCATCGCCTGGCCGGCGAGGAAACGATCAGCTACACCAACAACAGCCCGGACGCGCTCGACGCGCTCTGGCTGCAGCTCGACCAGGACATCTACCGCGCCGACTCCCGCGCGCAGCGCGCGCGGCCGCAACGCGGCGAGGCGCACGCGACGCAGGGCTTCGAGATCGCCTCGGTCGAGGTCGAGCGCGACGGCAAGCGCGTCCCGGTGCAGTACCTCGTCGACGACACCCGCATGCGGGTGGACCTGCCGGCGCCGCTGGCCGGACACGGCAAGGCCCTGAAGCTGCACGTCCGCTACTCGTACGAAGTGCCGGGTACCTGGGGCGGCCGCACCGCGGTGACGCCGAGCAGGAACGGCGACATCTACGAGATCGCGCAGTGGTACCCGCGGATGGCGGTGTACGACGACCTGCGCGGCTGGGACACCCAGCCCTACCTGGGTTCCGAGTTCTACCTGGAATACGGCACGTTCGACTACGCGGTGACGGTGCCGTGGAACTACATCGTCGCGGGGTCCGGCGGGCTGGTGAACGGCGCCGAGGTGCTGACGAAGACCCAGCAGGCGCGCCTGGCGCAGGCGGCGCAGAGCGACAAGACGGTTTACGTCGTCAAGCCCGACGAAGTGGGCACCACCGCGAGCCGGCCGACGCAGTCGGGCACGCAGACCTGGCGCTTCCACATGGAGGACACCCGCGACGTCGCGTTCGCCGCGTCGCCGGCGTTCGTGTGGGATGCGGCACGGATCAACCTGCCGGGCGGCAGGCACTCGATGGCGATGTCCGTCTACGCGGCCGAAGGCGTGGGCCCGGGCCGCTGGGACCGCTCCACCGAGTACATGAAGGCCGCGGTCGAGCACTTCTCGCAGTGGTACCCGTATCCGTGGCCGGCGGCGATCAACCTCGGCGGCCACGGCGCGGGCATGGAATACCCGGGCATCGTGTTCGACGGCTTCGACGACGAGGGCAAGCCGCTGTTCTGGGTGAGCGCGCACGAGATCGGCCACACCTGGTTCCCGATGATCGTGGGCTCGAACGAGCGCCGCCATGCGTTCATGGACGAGGGCTTCAACACCTTCATCGATGTCTATTTCTCCGACGCGTTCAACGACGGCGAATTCGCGCCCAAGCGAGACGGCGAATACGCGCCGAAGGGCGGCAACCCGGTCGACGAGATCCTGCCGCTGCTCGCCGACGAGGACGCGCCCACGCTGATGGCGCTGGCCGACGCCACTGCCGAGAAGTACCGGCACCCGGTCGCGTACTTCAAGTCGGCGCTCGGGCTGGTGCTGCTGCGCGAGCAGATCCTCGGCCCGGAGCGCTTCGATCCGGCGTTCAAGGGCTACATCGCGACGTGGGCGTTCCGGCACCCGTCGCCGTCGGACTTCTTCCGCTACATGGAAAGCGCTTCGGGCGAGGACCTGACGTGGTGGTGGCGCGGCTGGTACTTCGAGAACTGGCAGCTCGACCTGGGCGTGCGCGACGCGGCCTACGTCGACGGCGACACCGCGAAGGGCCTGAAGGTGACGCTGGAAAGCCGGCAGAAGTTGGTGATGCCGGCGACGCTGCGCATCGACTACGCGGACGGCAGCCACGAGGACCGGCGCGTGCCGGTGGAAACATGGATGCAGTCGGGCACGCCCACGATCACGCTGGCGACCGCGAAGCCGGTGGCGAAGCTCACGATCGATCCGGACGCGAAGCTCCCCGACGCCGACCGCGGCGACAACGCCTTCGCGATGCACTGACGTGGAGCCGACCCATCGTCGGCTGCGCCGGCATGAGCCGACCATGGGTCGGCTCTACCGGACCAGCACCAGGGTCGCGAGGCCGAGGAAGCTCAGGAAACCCATCACGTCGGTGACGGTGGTGAGGATCACGCCGCCGGCGAGCGCGGGGTCGAAGCCCATGCGCTTGAGCGTCACCGGCACCATGACCCCGGCCAGCGCCGCGCAGAACAGGTTGATCGTCAGCGCGCTGGCGATCACCAGCGCCAGCGACCATTCGCCGAACCAGATCCACACGATCGCGCCCAGCACCGTGCCCAGCGCGAGGCCGTTGAGCAGCGCGACCCGCACTTCCTTCCAGATCAGCACCTGCACGTTGGACGCGCCGAGCTGCCCGAGCGCAAGCCCGCGCACGACCAGCGCCAGCACCTGGGTGCCCGCGTTGCCGCCCATGCCGGCGACGATCGGCATCAGCACCGCGAGCGCGACGATGTGCGCGATCGTGCCCTGGAACTGGCCGACCACCGACGCCGCCAGGAACGCGGTCGCGAGGTTGATGCCGAGCCACAGCAGCCGGCGGCGCGTGGCGCGCTTCACCGGCGAGAACAGGTCCTCGTCCTCGTCGAGGCCGGCCGCGCCGAGGGCCTGGTGCTCGGCCTGCTCGCGGATGATGTCGACGACGTCGTCGATGGTGATGCGGCCGAGCAGGATGTTGTTGTCGTCGACGACCGGGGCGGAGATCCAGTCGTGGTCGGAGAACATGCGCGCGACGCGCTCGTCCGGCTCGCCGACGTCGATCGCCGGCTGCTCGTCGTCGAGCAGGGCGTTGATCGGCGTGTTCGCCTCGTGCGTGAGCAGCGCCTGCAGCGCGATCCGGCCGAGGTACTGGTGGCGGCGGCTGACCACGTACAGGTGGTCGGTGTGGTCGGGCAGCTCGCCGCGCAGGCGCAGGTAGCGCAGCACGACGTCGACGGTGGTGTCGGTGCGCACCGTCACCACGTCCGGGTTCATCAGGCGGCCGGCGGTGTCTTCCGGGTAGGACAGG
>DASTWT010000013.1:0-14615 GCA_035765815.1 Luteimonas sp.
GCTGCTCGCGATCCTGCTGCTCCCGCTCCTGCGCCACCTCGCCCGCACCCACGCCGCCGCTGCATAGCGCGCTTCGGCCGAAGGGAGCGTGCGCGTCGCCTTCGGGGCTGGGCGGCGGGAGCGTGCGCGGAATTCCGCGCTCGCTCCCGCCGCCCCCGCACGCCGCGATTCCCCGCTTCGATCGGTAGAAGCGGGGCGCGGCATCACGAAGGCGCGGGTCCCACGCTGACTGTCGTCGCGGATGCGAGGGTTCGGGCCGGGGATCTCGAAAACAGGGATGTTTTCGAGAAGCCTCCATGGACGGATCCACGGCGTGCCCCGGCACGAACCCTCGCATCCGCGGCGACCCGCCCCGAAGTCGAAACGTACTCGCGGCGTCTGCCGGAATTCCGCGCACGCTTCCGGCGCCCCGGCCCGAAGCGGGAGAAGTCCGTCGATCAGGACTGGCGGAGGGCTTCGATGGGATCGAGCTGCGAGGCCTTGCGCGCCGGGTAGTAGCCGAAGAACAGCCCGGTGCCGATCGAGAACGCCGCCGCGAGCCCGACCACCTGCCCGTTGAGCGCGACCGGCAGCTCGCTGAACTTGCCGACCAGCAACGCCCCCACCACGCCGATCGCGATGCCGATGATGCCGCCGATCAGCGAGATGAGCATGGCTTCCGCGAGGAACTGCCGGCGCACGTCCGACGGCCCCGCGCCGACCGCCATGCGCAGGCCGATCTCGCGGATCCGCTCGGTCACCGACACCAGCATGATGTTCATGATGCCGATGCCGCCGATCACCAGGCAGATCGTCGCGACCGCGCCGAGCAGCTTCGACATGAGGTTGGTGGTCGCGGTGCGCGTCGCCACGATCTCGCTGATGTTGCGGACGCTGAAATCGTCGTCCTCGCCCGGCTTGATCTTGTGGCGCTGCCGCAGCAGGCCTTCGACCTCGGTCTGCGCATAGGACAGGTCGCGCGGGTCGGCCACGGTCAGGGCGATCTGCATCACCGCTCCCGGCGGCAGGCCCATCGAGCCCAGCAGGCGGCGGCGGCCGGCTTCGAGCGGCACCATCACGACGTCGTCCTGGTCCTGGCCGAACCCACCCTGGCCCTTCGGCGCGAGCGTGCCGACCACGGTGAACGGCACGCGCCCGAGGCGGATCGTCTGGCCGACGCCGCTGTCGTCGCCGAACAGCGTGCGCCGCACGGTATCGCCGATGATGACTTCCTTGGCGGCGCTGCTGTAGGCCTGGGCGTCGAAGGCGGCGCCCTCCGCGATCTTCCAGTCGTTGATCGCGAACCAGTCGGGTTCCACGCCTTGCCAGCTGGTCGACGCGTTGTTTTCCGCGAACACCACCTGGGTGCCGCCGCGCAGGGCGCCGGCGACGTACTGGACTTCGGGGACTTCAGCGCGGATCGCATCGACGTCGCCCTCGGTGAGGGTGAAGAAGCTGCTGGAACTCATCCGCACGCCGCCGGCGCCGCGCCCCGCGCCCGGCGAAACGTCCAGCCGCTGCGAGCCGAGGCCGGACACGAGCTTGTCGATCTCGCGCTGCGTGCCCTGCCCCACCGAGACCATCACGATGACGGCGGCGATGCCGATGATCACGCCCAGCGAGGTCAGCGCGCTGCGCATCCAGTTCCCGCGCAGCGCGAACACCGCGGTGCGGAGGATGTCCACGAGGGTCATCGCGCGGCTCCCTGTGCCTGCGGCGCGGCTTCGTGCAGCTCGCCATCGTGCATGACGAAGGTGCGGTCGGCGTGCGCCGCCACCTCGGCGTCGTGGGTGATCAGCACGACGGTGTGGTCCTCGTCGCGCAGGCGCTTGAACAACGCGAGGATCTCCTCGCCGGTCTTCGAATCGAGCGCGCCGGTCGGTTCGTCGGCGAGCAGGATCGGCGGACGGTTGATGAGCGCGCGCGCGATCGCCACGCGCTGCTGCTGGCCGCCCGACATCTCGCTGGGCAGGTGGCCGGTACGCTCGCCGAGGCCGACGGCTTCCAGCGCCTCGCGCGCCAGGCCCAGGCGCTCGCCGTGCGGCACGCGCGCGTAGCCCAGCGGCATCGCCACGTTGTGCAGCGCGTCCATCCGCGGCAGCAGGTTGAAGCCCTGGAACACGAAGCCGATCTTGTCGCGGCGCAGCGCCGCGAGCTCCTCGGGATCGAGGGTCGCGACGTCGACGCCGTCGCACTCGTAGACGCCGCTGGTGGGCGTGTCCAGGCCGCCGATCAGGTTCATCAGCGTGGACTTGCCCGACCCCGACGGCCCCATGATCGCGACGAATTCGCCGCGCGCGACCTCGAGGTCGACGCCGCGGAGCGCGACGACCTCGGCGGGCGTGCCGGCGGCGTACACCTTGCCCAGCCCGGCGGTGCGGATCACGGGCGTCGCGGCGGCGCTCATTGCGCGGGCGCCGCGGGCGCGGCCGCGCGCTCGCCGGTGACGAGTTCGTCGCCGGCCTTGACGTCGCCGGAGATCTCGGTGTCGGTGCCGTCGCTCGCGCCGAGGCGGACCATCACCCGCTGCGGCTTGCCGTCGACCAGCTTGTAGACGGCGACGCGGGTCGCGCCGACCATCGACGACACCGCGGCGTCCCACTGCGCGCGCTGGGCGTCGGTGAGGCTGGCGCGGAACGCGGCGAAGTCCTGCTGGAAGCGCTCCTGCATGCGCTGGCGCATCTGCGCCTGCATCTGCCCGCCGCCACCGCCACCGCCGCCGCCGAAGCCGCGGCCGCCGCCGAACAGGGTGTTGCCCTGCGGCCGCGGCGCCGCGGTGCGCGCGGCCTGGCGCTGGCGGATCGTGTCCGCGGCCGCGTCGAACGCCGCCTGCTGCTTCGCGTCGAGGCCGAGGCCGGAGGCGGTGCGCGCGAGGTCGTCGATCATGCCGGAGCCGCCGCGGGCGGCACCTTGGGCCGCCGGCGCGGCGGCCGCGGCGTCGTCCTCGTTCGCGGGCTTGTAGCGCAGCGCCGCGTTCGCGACCTTGAGCACGTCGCTGCGCTTGCTGACCTCGATCTCGGCGTTGACGGTGAGGCCGGGCAGCAGCGTGCCGTCGCCGTTGTCCACCGTGACCACCACCGGGTAGGTGACGACGTTGCTGGTCGTCGTCGCCGACAGGCGCACCTGCTCGACGACGCCGCGGAACTGGCGGTTCGGGAACGCGTCGGCGGTGAAGGTCACCGCCTGCCCCGCGCGCACCTGGCCGATGTCGGACTCGTCGACCGCGAGTTCGATCTTCATCTTCGACAGGTCTTCGGCGATGGTGAACAGCTCCGGCGCCTGCAGGCTCGCGGCCACGGTCTGGCCGGGCTCGATCGTGCGCGTCAGGATCACGCCGTCGACGGGCGAGCGGATCACGGTGCGGTTGAGGTTGACCCGCGTGGTCTGGGTCGAAGCGGTCTGCTGGCGGATCTGCGCCTGCGCCGAGTTGACCTGGGCCTGCGCCTGGTCGAGCGACGCGCGCGCCAGGTCGACGTCGCTCTTCGCGACCAGCTGCTGGTTGCCGAGCGCGGCCTTGCGGTCGTAGTCGAGCTTCGCGTTGCGCAGCGTCGCCTGCGCCTGCCGCAGCTGCGCCTGCGCGCTCGCGATCTGCGCGTTGCCCTGCTCGATCTGCGCCTCGTAGGTGCTGGGATCGATCTTCGCGATCACCTGGCCCTTCGTGACCTTGTCGTTGAAGTCCGCCAGCACGTCGGTGACCTGGCCGGACACCTGGCTGCCGACGGTGACCGTCGAGATCGCGCTCAGCGTGCCGGTGGCGGAAATCGCCACGCGGATGTCGCCGCGCTCGACGGTCGCGGTCCGGTAGCCGCCGGCTTCGTCGGCCGTGCGATGCGTCCACCACCAGCCGGCCAGCAGGACGACGACGATGGCTGCGGTGGCGACGGCGGCGCGGCGCAGGCCGGGCTTGCCGGGCTTGCCGGCAGCGGGGCGGCGGGTGGGCATGGTGGGGGGTCCGTGGATTGTCGGTGGATTCGCCAAGGCTAACGCCCCGGGCGTCACGGCGTTGACGCGGCCGGGCATGACCTTCGGCCTGGTGTCAGGCGCGCGCGCCGAACCGGATCGTGGCGACCGTGCCGCGCCCGGGCTGGCTGTCCAGCACCACCGGCCAGCCGAAGCGATCGCCGAGCCGGCGCACGATCGACAGCCCCATGCCCTTGCCGGTCAGTCGGTCGGGCTCGGCGCGGTAGAAGGGATCGAAGGCGCGCTGCATCACGTCCGCGGACATGCCGATGCCGGTGTCGGACACCACGACGCGGTCGCCCTCGATGCGGACCTCGACCCGGCCGCGCTCGGTGAAGGTGCAGGCGTTGGCCAGCAGGTTGCGCAGCATCACCGCGAACACGCGCGGCGCGGCGTGCAGCACCGGCGACGCGAGCTCGGCGACCACCAGCTCGACCGGCTTGTCGGCCAGCAGCGCGCGCGCGGTCCCCACTTCCTCGGCGACGACGTCGCGCACCGCGAAGTCCTCGCGCTGCGGCTCGACGTCGCCCTCGCGGGCGAGGATCAGGAACGCGTCGATCACCGATTCCATGTCGCGTCCTGCGACCTGGATGCGCGCCAGCGAGCGGCGCGCGCGCTCGGGCAGGTCGGCGTCGCCGCCAAGCAGGTCGCTGGCGACGCGGATCACGGTGAGCGGCGTGCGCAGCTCGTGGCTCGCGTCGCGGGTGAAGTCGCGCTCGCGCCGGACGAAGGCGCGCATGCGCTCGGCCATGCGCTGCAGCGCGCCGGCGAGCTGGCGCGCCTCGGGACCGGCATCCGCCGGCAGGCGGTCGGGGCCGAGCGCCGTGGGGTCGGGCTCCATCGGATCCCAGTCGCGCACCGAGCGCGCGATCCAGTCCAGGGGCGCGACGATGCGGCGGGCGTTGCGATAGGTGAACCAGGCGCTGCCGGCCAGCGCGAGCAGCGCCAGCAGCAGCGGCGCGGCGACCATCTGCGCCGCGCGCATGTTCATCTCGGTGCGCGGATACGCCAGCAGCAGGCGCGTGGCGCCGCGGTCGTCCACCATCACGATCTGCTGCCGCAGGGTGTGCATGCCCGGCGCGAGCCCGCGCAGCTCCACCGGCAGGGCCGATTCGTCGCCGCCGGCCGCCACGTAGCCGCGCAGGCGGGACTCGTCCGGTGGCTGGTGCGCGGGATCGACCGCGCGCATCTGCCAGAAGTAGTCGACCTCCTCCTGCATCGCGTGCTGCGCGATTTCCCGCCGCGCCACGACCATGGCCACCCAGGTGCCCGCGACGATCACCAGGCTGGCGATCGCCACCTGGAGCATGAACGCGAACCGCAGCCTGCGCGGCAACCCCTCCGCCATCTCGCCCCCGTGGTCCCCCGGCTCAGGCCGGGGGCTGTTCGATGTCGGCGATACGATAGCCCGCGCTCTGCACGGTGTGCAGCAGCGGCTTGTCGTACGGCTTGTCGATGGTCTTGCGCAGGTTGTACAGGTGGCTGCGCAGGGTGTCGGAATCCGGCAGGCCGTTGCCCCAGATCTCGCGCTCGATCTCCTGGCGGCTCACCACGCGCGGCGATTCGCGCATCAGGATCGTCAGCAGCTTCAGCCCGATCGGCGAGAGCTGCAGCTCGACCCCGCCTCGGGTGGCGCGCAGGCTGGCCGGATCGAGCACGAGGTCGGCGACCTTGAGCACTTCCGAGCCGACCTGGCGGCGCTCGCGGCGGATCAGCGCGCGCAGCCGCGCCTCCAGCTCCTGGATCGCGAACGGCTTGGTCAGGTAGTCGTCGGCGCCGACCGAGAGGCCGGTGAGCTTCTCGTCCAGCGTGTCGCGCGCGGTGAGCATCAGCACCGGCGTGGACTTGCGCGCTTCCTCGCGCAGGCGCTTGCAGACCTCCACGCCGTCCAGGCGCGGCAGCATCAGGTCGAGCACGACGACGTCGTAGCTGTTCTCCGAGGCGAGCCGGTAGCCGTCCAGGCCATCGGCGGCGTAGTCGACCTCGAAACCACGTCCTTCGAGGTACTCGCCGACCATCTCGGAAATGTTGCGGTTGTCCTCGACGATGAGGACGAGGCCAGCGGGGTCTTGGGCGGCACGGGTCATGGGGTGGCTCCTTGAGGGGCTTCAGCTTTGTGAAACGTGCCCGTTCCGGGGTGGAATCCGTGTGAAGGCGCTAGTCTGGACCTCTTTTCCCGCCCCGGCGCGCCACCGGCCACCCCCGCCCCCCGCCCAGACCCGGCCCGACCATGCCCACGTCCCTCGCCGACCGCTTCCTGCCCGTGCTCCTGCTGATGGGTTCCAACGTCTTCATGACCTTCGCCTGGTACGGGCACCTCAAGTACCGCTCCGCGCCGCTCGTGTTCGCGATCCTCGCCAGCTGGGGCATCGCGTTCTTCGAATACACCCTGCAGGTGCCGGCCAACCGCCTGGGCAGCGCGGTGTACAGCGCGCCGCAGCTCAAGGGCATGCAGGAAGTGATCACCCTGGTCGTGTTCGCCGCGTTCTCGGCGTGGTACCTCGGCCAGCCGCTGAAGTGGAACCACTGGGCGGGCTTCGCGCTGATCGTGGTCGCGGCGTGGCTGATCTTCCTGGAATGAGCCGGCGCCGCCCGCGTCGCGGCCGCGCGCTTCACAGCCGCACGCGGCCGCGCAGGATGTCGGCGAACATCACCCAGTCGCCGGCGAACGAATAGAACGGGTGGCGGAACGTCGCCGGCCGGTTCTTCTCGAAGAAGAAGTGGCCGATCCAGGCGCAGCCGTAGCCGCAGGCGAGTGCCGCGAGCAGCCACCACGCATTGCGCGTCGCGATCGCGCCGGCGACCACGCCCAGCACGCAGCAGCTGCCGAAGAAGTGCAGCCGCCGCGACGTGCGGTTGGCGTGCTCGGACAGGTAGAACGGATAGAACTCGCGAAAGCTGGCGAAGCGGCGCATGCGGGCCTCCGTGGCGCCGCCGCACCGGTCAGGCGCGCTCGGCGATCTTGGCGCGCGCCCAGTATGCCTCCTGCGCATCGAGCGGGAGGTCCTTCAGCTGCACGCCGTCGGCCGCGGCCAGGGCTTCCATCGCCCGGAAGCGGCGCTCGAACTTGGCGTTGGCGCGGCGCAGCGCCGTGCCGGGCTCGACCCTCGCGTGCCGGGCGAGGTTGGCGCAGACGAACAGCAGGTCGCCGATCTCGTCCTCCAGCCGGTCGCGGGCCGCGGCGTCGCCGGGTGCGGCGGCGACGGCGGCGAACTCGGCGCGCGCCTCCTCGATCTCCTCGTGCAGCTTCGCGATCACCGGGCCGGGACCCGGCCAGTCGAAGCCGACCGTGGCCGCGCGCTTCTGGAGCTTGATCGCGCGCTGCCATTCCGGCAGGCCGCGCGCGATGCCGGCGAGCGCGGACGCGTCGCCCTTGCCCGCGGCTTCGCGTTCGCCGCGCTTGAGCGCCTCCCATTCGCGCAGCTGCGCCTCGCCGTCCGCCTCGCGGTCGGCACCGGCGAACACGTGCGGGTGGCGGCGCACCATCTTGTCGACGATCGCGGCGACCACGCCGGCGAAGTCGAACGCGCCCTGCTCCTCGGCCATGCGCGCGTGGAAAACCACCTGCAGCAGCAGGTCGCCGAGCTCGTCGCGCAGGTCGTGCATGTCGCCGCGGTCGATGGCGTCGGCGACCTCGTAGGCTTCCTCGATCGTGTACGGCGCGATCGTCGCGAACGTCTGCTCGACGTCCCACGGGCAGCCGCCGTGCGGGTCGCGAAGCCGCGCCATGATCTCCAGCAGGCGCGCGACGTCGCCGGTCGCGCCGCTCACGCGAGCCATCCGCGCCAGGGCAGCGACGGGTCGCCGAGGGCGATGAAGTCGCCGTTGAGGATGGTGTCGCGCTGGTTGTAGCGCAGCGGCCGGCCCTTCGGGTCCAGCACCGCGCCGCCGGCGGCCTCCAGCACGCACTGGCCGGCCGCGGTGTCCCACTCGCTGGTCGGGCCGAAGCGCGGGTAGACGTCCATCGTGCCTTCGGCGAGGCGGCAGAACTTGAGCGACGAGCCGACGCCGATCGCCTCGATCTCGCCCATCCGCGCCAGCACCGCCTCGGTGCGCGCGTCGCGGTGCGAGCGGCTCGCGGCCACGCGCAACGGCGCCGTCGCCGGCGCGCGCGCATGGATCGGGACGTCGCGCCCATCCTCGCGCCGGAACGCGCCGCGGCCGCGCTCGCCGTGCCAGAGCGCGCCGGTCACCGGCGCCTGGACCACGCCGAGCACCGGCTCGCCGTCGTCGATGAGGGCGATGTTGACGGTGAACTCGCCGTTGCGCTTCACGAATTCGCGGGTGCCGTCGAGCGGATCGACCAGCCACATGCGCGGCCACCGGCGACGCGTCGCGGCCGGCACTTCCTGCGCGGATTCCTCCGAAAGCACGGGGATGCCGGGCGCCAGGCGCGCGAGGCCGTCGACGATGCAGCGGTGGGACGCGAGGTCGGCCGCGGTCAGCGGCGAGTCGTCGCCCTTGCGCTGCACGTCGAACTCGCCCTCGTAGACGCGCAGGATGGCGTCCGCGGCCTCGCGTGCGAGCGCGATGATGCCTTCGCGCAGGCGATCCATGTCCTCGCCGGGCATCGCTTCATCGGCCATGGCGCAGCCACTCCCGGGCCATGAACAACGCCGCGACCGCGCGGCCTTCCGAGAATTCCTCGCGCAGCACGAGTTCGTGCAGCGCGTCGAGCTTCCATGGCACCACTTCCAGCTCCTCCGGTTCGTCGCCCGGCAGGCGTTGCGGGTACAGGTCGCGCGCCAGCACCACGTCCGCTTCCTGGCTCATGTAGCGCGGCGACAACGACAGGCGCCGCAGCACGCGCAGGTCGCGGGCGGCGTAGCCGGCCTCTTCCTGCAGTTCGCGGTTGGCGGCGTCCACCGCCGTCTCGCCCGGATCGATCCGCCCGGACACCAGGCCGAGCTCGTAGCGGTGCAGCCCGGCCGCGTATTCGCGGACCAGGAGCACGGTGTCGTCGTCGAGCAGCGGCACCACGTACACCGCGCCGTGGCCGCGCCCGTGCAGGCGGCGGAACAGGCGGCGCTCGCCGTTCGCGAACTCGAGGTCGAGGTGCTCGACCCGATAGGGGCCGCCGGCATCGTCCTCGGTCACGCCGTGGATCGTGGGCAGGCGACGCTCCTTCATCGCGGGGCCGCCGGATGTGGGCGTGCCGGCTGCAGGCGGGCGATAATGGACGGATGGCGGACGATGCGGGCCATCCGGGAATGATAAGCGCTGGCGAGGCCGGCCGCTGGCGCGAGCGCGACCTCGCGGTGCTGTGGCATCCGTGCACGCAGATGCGCGAGCACCTCTCGGCGACGGCACCCGGCGATGCGGGGCCGACCCTGCCGCTGGTGCCGATCGCGCGCGGCGAAGGCGCGTGGCTGGTCGGGCGCGACGGCCGCCGCTACCTCGACGCGGTCTCCAGCTGGTGGACCAACCTGTTCGGCCACGCCGAGCCGCGCATCGGCGCGGCCATCGCCGCCCAGGCGGGCACGCTCGAGCAGGTGATCCTGGCCGGCTTCTCGCACGCGCCTGCCGTCGAACTGGCCGAACGCCTGCTGGCGATCGCGCCGCGCGAGGCCGGGCGCGCGCCGCTCGCGAAGGTGTTCTATGCCGACAACGGCTCGGCCGGCGTCGAGGTCGCGCTGAAGATGGCCTTCCACTGGTTCCGCAACCGCGGCGACCTGCGGCGCACGAAGTTCGTCGCGCTGGAGAACGGCTACCACGGCGAGACGCTGGGCGCGCTCGCGGTCGGCGACGTGCCGCTGTACCGCCGCGTGTACGCGCCGCTGCTGGCCGAATGCCTGTTCGCGCCGAGCCCGGACGCCTACGGCGCGGCGCCGGGCGAATCGGCGGAAGACTGCGCGCGCCGCGCCGCCGCTGCGCTCGGGGACCTGCTCGAGCGCCACGCCGGCGAAGTCTGCGCCTTCATCCTCGAGCCGCTGGTGCAATGCGCCGGCGGCATGCGCATGCACCATCCGCTGTACCTGCGCCTGGCGCGCGAGATGTGCGATCGCCACGGCGTGATGCTGATCGCCGACGAGATCGCCGTCGGCTTCGGCCGCACCGGCACGCTGTTCGCCTGCGAACAGGCGCCGCCGGCGCGCGAAGGCGGTGCGCCGGGGATCCAGCCCGACCTGCTGTGCCTGTCGAAGGGCCTGACCGGGGGCTTCCTGCCCCTGGCCGCGGTGCTGGCGACGCAGTCGATCTACGACGGCTTCCTCGACGAGTCGCGCGAGCGCGCGTTCCTGCACTCGCACAGTTACACCGGCAACCCGCTCGCCTGTGCGGCGGCGCTCGCTTCGCTGTCGATCCTCGACGAGGATCGCGTGCTCGAGCGCAACCGCGCCACCGCGGCCCGGATGGCGGAACTCGCGATGCCGATCGCGTCGCTGCCGCACGTGGCCGACGTGCGCCAGGCCGGGATGATCGTCGCGTTCGAACTGGCGCGCGACGGCCGCCGCGACATGCCCTTCGACCCGTCGCTGCGCGTCGGCCTGCGCGCCTACCGCGCGGCGCTCGAGCGCGGCGTGGTCCTGCGCCCGCTCGGGGACATCCTGTACTGGATGCCGCCCTACTGCATCGACGACGCGCAGCTCGACCTGCTCGCGCGCGCCACCGCCGGGGCGATCGCGGAGGCGACGGCGTGCGCCTGACCCGGATCCCCGTCGACGCGGCGCTGGCGCCGGGCGCGCGCGTCGCGCTGCCGGAGGACGCCGCGGCGCACCTGCAGCGCGTGCTGCGGCTGCAGCCCGGCGACGCGTGCGTGCTGTTCAACGGCGACGGCCACGACTACGAAGCGCGCCTGCTCGCGGTCGGCAAGCGCGGTTGCGAGGCCGAAGTCGTGTCGGTGCGCGCCGCAGCCGCGGAGTCGCCGCTGCGCATCGTGCTGCTGCAGGGCATCGCCCGCGGCGAGAAGATGGACTGGATCCTGCAGAAGGCCACCGAGCTCGGCGTCGCCGGCATCGTCCCGGTCTCGAGCGAACGCAGCGAAGTGCGGCTCGACGCCACGCGCGCGGAAAAGCGCCTTGCGCACTGGCGCGGGATCGTCGCGTCGGCCTGCGGCCAGAGCGGTCGCGGCCTGCTGCCGGCGGTGTCGGCGCCGCAATCCCTGGCAGAAGCGCTGGAATCGCCCCCGCTGCCCGCGCCAGGGGCGCGTTTGCTGCTCGATCCGGAAGCGCCCGCGTCGATCGGCGCGATGCCGGCGCCGGGTGGCGCGTGCGTGCTCGCCGTCGGCCCCGAGGGCGGCTGGTCGCCGCGCGATCGCGCGCAGCTGGAAGCCGCCGGCTTCACGGGCCTGCGGCTGGGACCGCGCATCCTGCGCACGGAGACGGCGGGCATCGCCGCGATCGCGGCGCTGCAGGCACGCTTCGGCGACCTGGGGGAGTAGAGCCGACCCATGGTCGGCCGACGCACCAGCCGCCCACGGGCCGGCCCTGCGTCAGGCGGCGCGCTGCAGGCTCTCGCCGATCAGCCGCTCGACCAGTTCCAAGTCCGGCACGAGCGCGTCGTCCTGGTTGAGCGTGACCCGCGCCTGCACGCCGTTGGGCAGCAGCGAGCGCTCGGTTTCCTCGGTCACCAGCGCCGCTTCGGACACCGTGACCAGGCGCGGGAAGCCCTGGGTCAGCACCGCGAAGAACGGCGCCTTCGGATCGCCGCCGAGCGCCTTGAGCACGATCACCTTGCTGCCCAGCCCGCCCTTCTCGTCGGCGATGCCGGCCAGGCGCGAGAACGCGACCAGCGGCAGCTGCCAGCCACGCCAGCGGATCTTGCCGAGCAGCCAGTCGGGCGCGTCGGCCACGGGTTCGGGATCGGCGAACGAGAGCACCTCGGCGATCGTCGCGTTCGGCAGCAGCAGGCGCGCGCCGGCGACCTGGATCAGCACGCCTCGGATGTCGGCCTGGACGGTCTTGTTCATCGCACGGTCCCTCAGGATTGCCAGCGCGCGCTGATGCGCTGCGCGAGTTCGGTCGCGGTGCAGGACTCGCCGCCCGCCGCCACCAGCGCCGCGGCGGCGGCGCCGTCGAAGCTGTCTTCCGGCGACTGTCCGGCGACGAACGCGCCCTCGCGCGCGGCGTCCATCACTTCCGGCACCGACGCCGGATCGCTGCCGCTGAGCACGAGCACCGCGCTTTGCGATGCGGGCAGCCCGGCGAGCACGGGCACCGCGGCGGTGGTCGGCACGAACGTGGCCGAAGCTTCGCCGGACGTGGTCATGTCGTCGGGCAGGATGTAGACGTGGCCGGCGATGAGCATGCGGCCCGCTTCGGCGAGCTCGACCGGCAACGCGGTGGCGCGCTGCATCTGCCGCACCAGCCGGTCGTGGCGGCCGCCGTCGAGGCGCTGGCGCACGATGATCGGCTTGCCGAAGCCGCCCGGCAGCGCCGCGAGCAACTGGCGCACCGCATCCGGGCCGCCGATGCCCGCCAGGACGACGACGGCACCGCCCGCCGGGGCGAACGATGCGGCCGCACCTGCGGCGAACGGCGCGCCACCGGCGCTGCCCGCTGCGGGCGATTCCATGTCGACCAGCGTCATTTCGTCGGCGCTGATGCGCGCGGGGGCGGGCGCAGCCGGCTCCGGCCGGGGCGCTGCGGGCGGCGCGGCGACCGGCGCGGGAGCGATCGCCTCCCACTCCAGCACGTTGGCGTCGTCGACGGCGCCCGGCGCCGCGCCGGACCGTGTCGATCCGGCGTCGACGCCATCGCCATCGCCATCGGACGCGAACGCGACGCGGGGTTCCGGTGACGACGGGGCTTCGACTTCGATTCCGGGTTCGGCTTCCGCTTCGCGCGGCGCCGGCGCGGACATGGGGTCCATGGCCATCGACGCCATGATCTCCGGCGTGAATCCGCCGAAGTCGATGCCGTCGCCGGCCTTCGCCAGCGCCTCCTCCTGCTCGGGCTCGAACCCCAGGTGGACGGAGTCCGCATCGAACGCAGCGGATGCCGCTTCGGGTTCCTCCGCGCGCGGTTCCTCTACGCGCGACTCCTGCGCGTTTGCTGGCGTCGGCGCGCTTGCGCGCGGGCGCATCCCGGCGAAGTCGCCGTCGTCGTCGTTGCCCGCGCCCGGCGGCAGCACGTCGGCGTGGCCGCCGAGCTTCGCCGCGAGATGGCGCGCCCAGCGCGCCGCGTCCCAGCCCTCGCGCCGCGCGGCGACCGCGACTTCGTCGTAGATCACCAGGCGGCCGGGCTCCCCCAGCACGGTGTCGTAGCGGTCCAGCGCATCCTCGACCGCCGGCTCCAGCGCGACCAGCACCGCCGCCGGACGCGCGGCGGCGATCGCGGCGGGATCGCCGTCGCCCGGGTCCTGCACGGCGACCACGTCGGCCCCCAGCTGCCGCAGCGCGGCCTGCAGGTTGTCGCAGGCGGCGCCGGGGCGGGCGAGCAACGCCACCCGCGTCGCCGGCTCAGCCATGGCCCCTGTCCTTCGCGGCGTCCTCGGCCAGCAGTTCGAACACGTTGCGCAGCAGCTCGTGCTCCTGGTAAGGCTTGCCGAGGTAGCGGTTCACGCCGATCTCCATCGCACGCTGGCGATGTTTCTCGCCGGTACGTGAAGTGATCATGATGATCGGCACGTCGCGCAGGCGCGGCTCGGCCTTCATCGCGGTCGCCAGCTCGTAGCCGTCCATGCGCGGCATCTCGATGTCGAGCAGCATCAGGTCGGGCACGCGCTCGGCCATGCGCTCGAGCGCATCGAGGCCGTCCTTCGCGGTGCCGACCTCGAAGTTGTGGCGCTCGAGCACGCGGCCGGTGACCTTGCGCATGGTGACGGAGTCGTCGACCACCATCACCAGCGGCACCTTGCGCGCTTCCAGCGGCTGCTGCGGCACGACGTCGGCGTCGCGCGGGCCGGCGGCCTGGCGGCGCACCAGCGGCGCGATGTCGAGGATCACGACCACGCTGCCGTCGCCCATGATGGTCGCGCCGAAGATGCCCGGCAGCGACGCCACCTGCGGGCCCACCGGCTTCACCACGATCTCGCGGTTGCCGACCACCTGGTCGATGCAGACCGCGGCGCGCAGGTCGCCCGAGCGGATCAGCAGCAGCGGCATCTGCAGCTGGCCTTCGGCCTTCGCCGCGCCGTGGCCGAGCAGCACGCCGAGGTCGTGCAGCGCGTACTGCTCGCCGCCGTACGAATACGTCGCGCCTTCCTTCTCCAGGTCCTCGCGCGAGATCCGGCCCACGCCGCGCACCGAGGCGATCGGCACCGCGAACGTGGTCTCGCCGATGCGCACGAACACCGCCTGCGTGACCGCGAGGGTCTGCGGCAGGTGCAGGACGAAGGTGGTGCCCTCGCCCTTCTTCGTGCGGATGTCGAAGGTGCCGCCGAGCTGGCGGACTTCGCTGGCGACCACGTCCATGCCGACGCCGCGGCCGGCGAGGCGGCTCACTTCGTCGGCGGTGGAGAAGCCCGGCTCGAAGATCAGCGCGTCGAGCGCGCCGTCGGCGAGCACCGCGCCCGGCTGGACCAGGCCGCGCTGCTCTGCGCGCTTGCGGATCGCGGCGCGGTTCAGGCCCGCGCCGTCGTCGCCGACTTCCAGCACGACTTCCGAACCTTCGCGGCGCAGTGCGATGCGGACCGTGCCTTCCTCGTCCTTCTTCGCCTTCCTGCGCTCGGCCGGGGTTTCCAGGCCATGCGCGACGGCGTTGCGGAGCATGTGCTCCAGCGGCGCGGTCATGCGCTCG
>DASTWT010000014.1:0-10871 GCA_035765815.1 Luteimonas sp.
AGGTGCGTGTGCACCGGCGTCAGCGAGAAGTCCTGGCTCATGCCCATGCGCATGCCCAGGCACAGCCCCACGAGCAGGAACACCACGCCCGTGCGTTGGAAAGCAGTCGCGCCCATCGTCGTCTCCCTGGTCCGCCTCCCCGGCGGGTCCGGGGATCATCGCCGCCGCGCCCCGCCCGCGCCAAGGTGCGGCGCAGCAGCGCGCGGGCCATGACTTCCTTCCTAGACAAAATAGTCTAGACAAACCAGTCTAGAAGGCGTAGCGTCGCCTGCATCGAATCCCCCGGAGCGCCTGCATGGCCAAGCCCCGCCTGCCGAAGCCCACGCCCGCCGAGCTCGGGCTGCTGCGCACGCTGTGGCACCTCGGGCCCGCGTCCGTGCGCCAGGTCCACGAAGCGCAGCGCCGCGAGCGTCCCGACCTCGCCTACGCGACGGTGCTGCGGCTGATGCAGGTGATGCACGGCAAGGGCCTGCTCCGGCGCGACGAAAGCCAGCGCTCGCACGTCTATGCCGCCGCGCAGCCGCAGGGCTCGCTGCAGACGCGGCTGCTCGACGACCTGATCCACAAGGCCTTCGCCGGTTCCGGCAAGGACCTCGTGCTCGCCGCGTTGCGCGGCGGCCGGGTCAGCGACGCGGAACGCGAGGAGATCCAGCGCTTCCTCGAGGAGACGCGCGATGAATGAGGACACGATGCTGACGGTGCTGGCGCCGGCCCTGGCCGAAGCGCTGGTGCGTTTCGTGTGGCAGGGCGCCGCCATCGGCGTGCTCGCATGGAGCACGCTCGCGCTGCTGCGCAACGCGCGCCCGCAGGCGCGCTATGCCGTCGCCTGCCTGGCGCTGCTCGCGTGCGCGCTCGCCCCGGCGCTCGGCCTGTTGCAGGCGCTGGGCGCAGGCGATGCGCCGTCGACCTTGCGCGTCGCCCTGCCCCTGCAAGGCGCCGGCGCCGCGGACGGCGCCGGTGCGGACGGCGGCGCGTCGCCGTTCGCGCTGCCGGGCGTCGCTCCGCCCTGGATCGTCGCGGCGTGGGCGGCCGGCGTGCTCGTGCTCTCGCTGCGCATGGCCGGCGGGCTCCTCTGGATCGGCCGCCTGCGCCGCAACGCGGGCGACGACGCGGACGGCCACTGGCAGGCGCGCGTCGACGCGCTCGCCACGCGGCTCGGCATCGGCCGCCGCGTCGCGCTGCGCCTGGTGCATTGCGAAGGCTCGCCGCTCACGGCCGGCTGGCTGCGGCCCGTGGTCCTGCTGCCGCTCGCGGTCGCCGCGCGCATGCCGGTGGAATCGGTCGAAGCGCTGCTCGCCCACGAGCTCGCGCACGTCCGCCGCCACGACTACCTCGTCAACGTGCTGCAGGGCGCGGTCGAGGCGCTGCTGTTCTACCACCCCGCGGTGTGGTGGCTTTCGCGCCGCATCCGCATCGAGCGCGAGCTCGTCGCCGACGACCTCGCCGCCGCCGCGCTCGACGACCGGCGCCGGCTCGCGCTGGCGCTGTCCGAACTCGAACGCTTCGTCCCGGAACGTCCCGCCGCGGTTCCGTTCCGTCCCGCACCCGCCGCCCACGGAGGCCAGCTCATGACCCGCATCCAGCAACTGATCCGTCCGCAGCGCCGCAGCACGGGCGCACTGCTCGCGCTGCCGCTGGTGGGCATCGCGCTCGCCGGCGCCGCGTTCTATGCGCAGGCGCACCTGGCGGCCGCGCAGCACGCGGCCGGCGCGCCGGCCGCTGCGCTTGCCGCGCCGCCCGCGCCGCCGGTCGCACCCGCGCCGCTGCCCGCGCCGGCCGCGGCAGCGGGCGCCGCGGTCCTGCCGGCACCGACGCCCGACGCTGCGCCCGACGAACGCTCGTCCTACGCGTTCGTGCGCAAGGGCCAGGACGGCATCTCGATGTCCGGCAACAGCGACGACATCGACGACATCGAAGCCGCCCGCGCGCGCGTCGACGGCGATTTCCTCTGGTTCCGCCGCGACGGCAAGGCGTGGATGATCCGCGACGCGGACACCATCGCCCGCGCGCGCCAGGCCTGGGTCGGCACCGAGGCCATCGAGAAGGAAATGCACGCGCTCGAAGCGCAGATGAAGCCGCACGAAGCGCAGCTGAAGGCCTTGAGCGCGCGCATGCAGTCGCTGGATTCCGTCGACGCCATGCGATCGCCGGAGGCCAGGACCGCCGAGCGCAGCATCGAAGCACTGGGGAAGCAGATGGGCGGCCTGGCCGAACGCGAGGCTGAACTGTCCCGGCGCGCGCGCCGCGCCGACGATGCCGAACGCTCGCGCCTGGACCGGGAGCGCGAGCAGCTCGACCGCCAGCGGGAATCGCTGGACGCCGAAATGGAACGCCACAACGCGACGCTCGAAGCCATGAGCGCGCGCATGGCCGAGCAGGCGGCCCCGCGCGAAGCGCTGGCCCGCGAGATGGAAGCGGCGAGCAAGCCGATGAATTCGATCGGCGAGCAGATGCACGGCGTCGGCCAGCGCATCGAACGCGCGGCCCGGGCCGCCGATCGCCAGGTCCGCTCGCTGATCGAGCAGGCCTGGCGCGACGGCCGCGCCGAGCCCGTGCCCGCGCTGCGCTGAACGGCGCGCGTCGCGGCCCCGCGCGGGTCGCGACGCCGCGACGGCGACTCCACCGGGCTTTGCGCTAGGCTTGGCGGACGCCTCCCCACGAGCGAACCACCATGCGCAAGCTCCACAAGCAAGCCGCCCTCGCCGCCCTCGCCGCGCTGCCCCTGGTCGCCGCCCCGGCGCTCGCCAGCAGCTTCGCCGGCACCACCGCCGGCACCTCCGCCGGCGGTACCTCCGCGTCGTCCGGCAGCACCTCCGGCGACGACAAGATCGTGCTGCAGGCACGCGACGACGCCGCCTGCTTCGTCGCCAGCGACGGCGCGATCCGCGGCGCGATGCTGGAAGCGGCGCTGGCCTCGCTGCGCGAACGCCATCCCGACCTGCGCGAACGCAGCGACCTGGCCCTGGCGCAGGCGATCCTCGCGCAGTGAACGCACGGCGGCGCGCCGGCGCCGCCTGCTGGCTGGCCTGCCTGCTCGCCTGCGCGGCGCCCGCGCAGGCGCTGCGGTTCGTGCCCGCCGGCGCAACCCTGTCGCCGGCCGAAGCGACGCGCGCACAGGCCGCGCTCGACGACGCGGCGCAGCGGCTGCCCCCGCGTTGGGCCAGCGCGCTGGGCGACGTGCGGGTGGAATGGCACGACGATCTTCCGGCCGGCGTCGAAGGACGCGCGTTCGGTACCGGCGCCGCGCATGCGCGCATCCTGCTGCGGCGCTCCCTGCTCGCAGCCGCCGCGCCGGACGGCCACGAGCCGCTCGCCGCCATCCTGCACGAGCTCGCGCACCTGTACGACCGCAGCGCTGGCGGCGGCCTCTCGCGCGATCCGCGGCTGCTCGCGCTGGCCGGCTGGGAGGACGCGCCGCTGCGCCCATGGCGCACGCGCAACGCGTTCACCGATCGCAGTCCGGACCGCTACGAACTGCGCGATCCGGCCGAATACGTCGCGGTGAACCTGGAGCATTTCCTGCTCGACGCCGACTACGCCTGCCGGCGCCCGGCGATGGACCGCTATCTCGCCGGCAAGACCGGGGCGCCGCCGGCGCACGCGGAGTGCGATCCGGCCCTGCCCTTCATGCAGGCCGCGCCGGACGCGGCGACGCCGCTGCTCGCGCTCGATCCCGCGCGCGTCTACGCCGTGGATTACCTGCTCGCCGAAGGCAATGCGGAGCCGATGAGCCGCTGGGGCCACGCGATGCTCCGGCTCGTCGTCTGCGCGCCCGGGCACGCGCCCGGTCCGGCCTGCCGCCTCGACCTGGCGTACCACCAGGTCCTGTCGTTCCGCGCCTTCGTCGACGACGTGCAGGTGTCGAGCTGGCGCGGCCTGACCGGCGCGTACCCGTCGCGCTTGTTCCTGCTGCCGCTCTCGCAGGTGGTGGACGAGTACACCAAGGTCGAACTGCGCGGCCTGCGCTCGATCCCGCTGCGGCTGTCGCGCGGGGAGATCGCCACGCTGCTGCAGCGCGCCGCGCTCGTGCACTGGAGCTACGACGGCCGCTACCGCTTCGTCGGCAACAACTGCGCGGTCGAGACCGCGCGGCTGCTGCAGGACGGCGTTCCGCGGCTGGCGACGGTACCGCTGCTGTCGATCACGCCGAACGGCGTCCTGCGCCGGCTGGAGCGCGCGGACCTCGTCGGCGCCGCGCCCGCGGATCGCGCGGAGGCGATGCGCCTGGGCTATTACTTCGAGCCGATGAGCGCGCGCTACCAGGCGATGTACGAGGTCGCGCGCGCCACGCTGCCGCTGCCGGTGCGGCGCTTCGAGGACTGGCTGGCGCTGCCGCCGCAGTCGCGCGCCGGCGTGTTCGCCGGTGCCGACCTGCGCGCGGCCGCCGCGCTGCTCGTGCTGGAAGAGGCCGCGCTCCGTCGCCAGCAACTGCGCGCGCGCGACACCCTCAAGCGCCGGATGCCGGTCGCCGGCCGCGACGCCACGCAGCGGCTGCTGCAGCTCGAGGACACGCTGACGCGGCCCGCGCTGCTGGTGCCCGGCGACGGCTACGGCATCCCGCAGGCCGCCGAACGCGACGCCGTCGGACGGGACGCCGCTTCGCTCGCTTCGCGATGGCGGACGCAGCGCGACGCCCTCTTCGCCCGGGCCCGCGCCTGGCTGCCGGCGCCCCAGCGCGAGGCACTCGCGGCGACCGAAGCCAACGTCGCCGCGCTCGGCGCGCGCCTGCGCGTCCTGGCGGCGCCGCCCGCGCGCTAGAATCCGCCCGACACCGGGGGAAAGCCATGCCGCAACGCGCGCGCGCCGCGATCGCATTCGTGGTGCTGTTCCTGCTGTACCAGTCCGCCGAAGGGATCGGCGATCGCGTCCTGCACAGCTTCGCGGCGCAGGCGACGCTGATGACCGCCTGCGTCCTGGCCGCCTGGCCGCTGTCGCGCTGGCTCGGTTTCCGCGGCTATGGCGCGTGGGCGCTCGATGCGCGTCCGGCGAGCTTCGCCTGGCTGGGCGTCGGCCTGGCACTCGCGCTTTCGGCGAAGGCGATGGCGCTGTGGATCGGCGTGCGCATGGGGATCTACGGCGCGACGGCAGGCGTGGCCGCGCAATCGGCGGCGACCGTCGCGGCGGCGCTGCCGATGCTGCTGCTGTCCACGTTCGTGCCGTCCATCGCCGAGGACATCGTCACCCGCGGCTTCTGGTACCGCGGCGCCGGCATCGCCTGGCGGCGCGGCATCGCCTTCGTCGCGTTCTCGAGCCTGGCCTACGTCGCCAACCACGTCTTCCGGCTGGACCTGGGCGCGCCGGAATGGACGATGCTCGCCTGCTTCGGCATCGCCTACGCGACCGCGCTTTGGCGCACCGGCACGCTGTGGGCGGCGGTCGGCCTGCACTGGGGCTGGAACCTGGGCAACCACCTGGGCGACGCATTCGTGCCGCTGGACATCGCCGACCCGGTCGCATCGCCGCTGCTTTCCGCAGCCGTCCACCTGGTGCTCGCCGGCGCGATCCTGCTGATGACCCGCGGCGTCGCGGGCAAGCCTCAGGGATTGGCCAGCGCGTAGTCGATCGCGGCGCGCGCCGCCGCGACCTGCGCGGCGTTGCACTGCTCCGGCGTCGCCCGCGGGCTGTCCGGGTAGACCTCGGTCGTGGTCGTGTAGCGCGCGCCGGTGATGCCTGCGCACAGGCCGAGTTCGACCAGCGCGTAGCGGATCACGCCGGGCGACACCACCGGCGAGCCGATGATGGTCCCGTCGGGATCCGCGGGCGCAATGTGCGTCACTTTCGCGACCGCGTCGATGATCGCCTGCTGGAACGCCGGCTGCGGGTTCTCCGTGTCGTCGACGAGGTAGAAGCCGTCGGGAATCGTCCCGGGCACGAACGGCTTGCCATCGCGCGCCGCGAGCGCGGGGCGGAATTCGGACTCGTCCGTGTCGGTGGTCTCGTGCAGGTCGATGTGCATCGCGACCCGGCCGCGCAGCGGCTCGACCAGCCGCATCAGCGCCGCGGATTCCTGCGCCGGGCTGCCGGCGCGGAAGTTGCGGTTCGGGTCCAGCGCGTCCGCGTTCCAGCGCTGGATGCGCTCGTAGCCCCAGGGGCTGACGCAGGGCGCGACCAGCACGTTGGCGCGCCCGGCGTAGTCGGCCAGGTGCGCGTCGATGAAGCGCAGCGCGCCGTGCACGCCGCTGGTCTCGTAGCCGTGGACGCCGCCGTCCACCAGCATCACCGGCAAGCCGTCGCGCCACGCGCGATCGCGCACCGCGAACAGCGGGAAACGACCGTCGGCGCCGTAGTCCAGTTCGCCGTACTGCGCGACGTCGAAGCGATCGCGAAAACCGTCGATCGCCGACAGCACGTCGTCCGCGTAGCTGCGCCGCTTCACCTGGCGCGCGCGCCAGGCCGCCTTTTCCGCGGCGCCCCAGGGCTGGCCGGCGACACCGACGGGATAGGCGGGGTGCGATGCGGGCATGTCGATGGTCCGGGCCTGGAGCAGCCGATTGTAATATCGCGTAGGATCGGGTGCATCGCGCCATCACGTGCGTCCCGTCCGGCGATGCCATCGCCGCTCGCTGCGCTTCCCTCCACGCGTCGCGTCCGGCTTCCCGGACGGGACCCTCTTCCGGGAATGCGCCCATGCCCCGATCCAGGAACGAATCCCCAGGCCCGTCGAAGACTTCGCACCTGTTCGCCGGGCGCAAGGCGAAGGAACGCCCCGGCGTCACCCACGAATCCATCACCGCCGACATCGCCGCGTTCCGCGAGGCCGGCGGCGCCATCGAAAGGCTCGGCGTCACCCGTTCGCTGTTGCGCATCGGCCGCGACGACGACGAGTCTCCCCCTCCCCTCCCCGCCAACCCGTCGCCCACGCGGTCGCGTCGCTGACCGCGAAGGATCCCCATGGCCAAGCCGAACTACGGTTTCGAGAAGCGCCAGCGCGAGCTTGCGAAAAAGAAGAAGCAGGAAGAAAAAACCGCCAGGAAGCGCGAAAGCCGCGCGGTGGACGCGGCGGCGCCCTCGCAGGACGCCGGCACCGAGGCTCCTGCGACTGCGGAGCGCGCCCCCGCCGGCTCCTCCGGGCCGGCCACGCAGGCCGTGCCCGCGCCGCGCATCCATCGCCGCGCGCCGGGCCGGCCCGCAGGCGATTGACCGCGCGCTCGCGCCGTTGCAGCGAGCGCAATGTGCCGTGTTCAGTCCTCGCCTGCCGCTTCGAGCAGGTCGGCCGGATCATGGTCGTAACCCAGCAGGTCGCCGGGCGCGCACCGGAGCACCGCGCAGAGCTTCGCCAGCGTACGGAAGCGGATGCCCTTGACCTTCCCGCTGCGGAACAGCGACATCTGGGTCTCGCTGATGCCGACTTCGGCGGCCAGCTCGCGCGCGGTCATGCCGCGGCGCGCGAGCATCGCATCGAGCGTCACCCGGATCGGCATCAGAGGATGTCGTCCAGTTCGGCCTGCAGCGCGCGCGCCTGGTCGACCAGCCGCGCCATGAGCACCAGCGCGGCGCCGACCACGCCCAGCACGATGCCCGACAGGTCGAAGTAGAGGTAGCCGCCGTGGCCGCCGGCGATCCAGCGCGACAGGTTGGTCACCGCGAACACGTTGAACAGCGCGCCGGCGAGCACGCCGATGCCGATGTGGCGCATCGCGCGCGCGACCGCCGGCTGGAAGGTGGCGCCGGCCGCGAGCTCGCCGAGCGCGCGCTGCACCGCCCAGAGCGCCCACAGGTAGCCGAGCGCCGGCAGGAAGTGGACGGCCACCAGCATCGCCTCGGTGGCGCTGATGCGCGCGGGATCCTCCGGGCGCCACGCGCCGGCGATCGCGGCCACGTCGATCACGCCGACCAGCACGCACAGGCAGGCGAACACGAACAGGGTGGCGACGCGCAGGAGGCGGCACTGGTTGCGGAAGCGGTCGGAAGCCGGCATCGGCGGGTTCTCTGGCATGGGGCTGCGGCGGCGGCCATGACTGATGGCCTGGAAGGCGACTTTAACCTTGACTTAAATTTTTTGCCACCCTATAACTTTATCCCGGACTTAAAACCGACGGAACCCCGCCCGCCATGCCCGCCGCGATCGAAACCCTCGACCTGACCCGCCGCTTCGGCGACCGCACCGCGGTCGACCGGATCTCGATGACCGTGCCCGAGCGCAGCATCTACGGCTTCCTCGGCCGCAACGGCGCGGGCAAGACCACGACCATCAAGCTGCTGCTGGGCTTGCTGCGCCCCGACGCCGGGCACGCGCGCGTCGCCGGCGTCGACGTCGCCGCCGACCGCATCGGCGCTGCGCGCAAGGTCGGCGCGCTGCTCGAGACGCAGGGCTTCTACGCCCACCTCAGCGGCCGCGAGAACCTCGACCTCACCCGTCGCCTGCTCGGCCTGCCGGCGACGGAAGTCGGGCGCGTGCTCGAGGTCGCCGAGATGAACGCGCATGCGAAGCGCCGCGTGTCCGATTATTCGCTCGGCATGCGCCAGCGCCTCGGCCTCGCACGCGCCATGCTCGGCGCGCCGCCGGTGCTGGTGCTCGACGAGCCGACCAACGGCCTGGATCCCGAAGGCATCGCCGACATGCGCCGCTTCCTGCGCGAGTTGCCGGCGCGCACCGGCGCGACGGTGCTGCTTTCCAGCCACCTGCTCGACGAGATCGAGCGCACCGCCACCCACGTCGGGATCCTCAGCCAGGGCAGGCTGGTGCTCGAAGGCGCGCTCGCCGAGCTCAAGGCCGGGCTGGCGAGCGAAGTCGCGATCGGCACGGACGCGCCCGACCGCGCCGCCGCCCTCGCCCGCGAGCACGGCTTCGACATCGAACAGCGCGACGGCGAACTGGTCGCGCGCTTCGCGCCGCAGGAAGACGCGCGCGGCGCGGCCGCTGCGCTGAACCGCGTGCTGTGCACCGCCGGCGTGCGCGTCCACGCGCTCGCGCCGCGCCAGCGCACGCTCGAGACGCTGTATCGCCAGTCGGCGCCCGCCGCGCTCGCCTGATCGTGCCCGCCGAATCCACTGCCGCAACGCCTCCGGACCCCGCCGCCATGCCGCACATTCCCGCGCCGCCCTTCTCCACCGCCCTCGCCGTCGAAGCCTGGAAGCTGCGCCGTTCGCTCGCGCTGCTGCTGGCCGCGGTCGCGCCGCTGCTGATCGCGATCTTCCTGTTCTTCAACCTGACGCGGCTCAGGCAGCCGATGCCGTGGGACATGGCGCTGCAGACGTCGGTCGCGATCTGGGCCTTCTTCATGCTGCCGATGAGCGTCACCGCCCTGACCGCGCTGGTCGCGCACACCGAGCACGGCCCGCGCGCCTGGGACCACCTGCGCGCGCTGCCGCTCCCGCGCTGGCACCTGTACGCCGCCAAGGCGCTCTGCGTGCTCGGCGTGGTCGCTGCGATGAGCCTGCTGCTCGCGCTGCTGTCGACGGCCGCGGTGATGCTGGCCGGCTGGTGGAAGCCGGCCGTCGCGGCCAGCGGCGCGCCGGATTTCGCGGCCTACGCGCTGTTGCTGGCGCGCGTCTTCGTGGCCGCGTGGCTGCTCGTCGCCGTGCAGTTGTGGATCGCGCTGCGCTACGCGAGCTTCGTGCCCGCGCTGGCCACCGGCATCGGCGGCACCTTCTTCGCGGTGGTCGCGACCTCGGCGAAGGCGGGCATGCTGCTGCCGTGGCAGATCCCGGTGAACCAGCTCGCCGCGGAGCCGGCGCGCGCGGACCTCACGCTCGCGCTGGGTTGCGCCGGCGGCGCCGTCGCGTTCGCGCTGATGCTGTGGCGGATGAGCCGGCGCGAAACCCTGGCCTGACGCCGCGGCTGCAGGCGGCATCGGCTGCGGCTAGGATGCGGGCATGACCACGAAGCACCTGCCCGCGCTCGTCCTGCTCGTCGCCTCGATCGCCGCCTCGGCCTTCGCCACGGCGCGCGCGGGCGAGCCCGTCGCCACCGTGCGCGTCGCCTTCGACCGCGACGGCATCACCGCCACGCGCGTGCACGGCTTCGCCGATCGCGACGCGGGCCGCAAGGTGAGCGCCGGCGACCCGGTGCGCATCGCCTCGATCTCCAAGCTCGTCACGACGATCGGCGTGATGCGCCTGGTCGAAGCCGGCAAGCTCGACCTCGACGCGGACGTCGGCGACCTGCTCGGGTTCCCGCTGCGCAATCCCGCGTTCCCCGACACGCCGGTCACGCTGCGCCTGCTGCTCTCGCACCGCTCCAGCCTGACCGACGCCGCCGGCTACTGGCAGACGCCGCTGGGCGGGAAGCTGCGGGACATCCTCGACGACCCGAAGGCCTGGGACCCGCAGCATGCGCCCGGCACGTATTTCCGCTACACCAACCTCAACTTCCCGGTGGTCGCGCAGGCGATGGAACGCGCGACCGGCGAGCGCTTCGACAAGCTGATGGACCGGCTCGTGCTGCGCCCGCTCGGCATCGAGGGCTGCTTCAACTGGGCGCTCTGCAACGACGCCGCGGTGGCGCGCGCGGTCGTGATCTACGATGGCGACGGTAATCCGGCGAAGGACGACCTGCACGGCCGCAGGCCCGACTGCCCCGTGAATCCCGCCGCGGACGGCAGCTGCGACCTGGGGCAATGGCGCGCCGGCGAGAACGGCGGCCTGTTCTCTCCGCAGGGCGGGCTGCGCATCTCGATGGACGGCCTGGCGCGCATCGGCCGCATGCTGCTGCGCGAAGGCGAGCTCGACGGCGTGCGCATCCTCTCGCCCGCGTCCGTGCGCGAAATGGCGGCGCCGCTGTGGCAGTACGCGCCGGGCCAGGGCCTCACCTACGAGGAGGACACCGGCGACCTCGGCGACGGCTTCTTCTGCCGCTACGGCATGGCGATGCAGACGCTCGCCACGCCGGTCGAGGGCTGCCGCGACGATCCCTTCGGCGACGGCATCGC
>DASTWT010000015.1:0-6174 GCA_035765815.1 Luteimonas sp.
GCTTGCCCGCGTGGCCGAGGCGCCAGCCGTCGGCGCGCGCCCACGGCGAGCCGGGGTCGCCCGAGGCGGCGGCTTCCGCCGCGCGCGCCCGTTCCTGCAGCAGCAGTTCGACGGTGCAGGCGGCGACCAGGGCGTCGTCCGGCACCGCGGCGGCGTCCTGCGGCACGAACTCATCGAGGTGCCGATCGAGGTAGCCGGTGTCGATCGTGCCCCCGACGATCGCCGGATGGCGCACGAGGCGTTCGAGGAACGCGATGTTCGACTTCGGTCCCGCGACGTCGCACGCCGCCAGCGCCTCGCGCATCCGCGCCAGCGCCTCCGCGCGGTCGGCGCCGTGGACGATGAGCTTGGCGATCATGGGATCGTAGAAGATCGTGACGACGTCGCCTTCGACCACGCCGGAATCGATGCGCACGCGCGTCGACGGTTCCGGCAGGCGCAGGCGCTCCAGCTTGCCCGAACCGGGCAGGAAGCCCGCCTCGGGATCCTCCGCGTACAGGCGCACCTCGATGGCATGCCCGTATTGCGGCACGTCTTCCTGCCGCAGCGGCAGCGGTTCGCCGGCGGCCACGTGCAGCTGCCACGCCACCAGGTCGAGCCCGGTCGTCATCTCCGTCACCGGATGCTCGACCTGCAGGCGCGTGTTGATCTCCATGAAGAAGAACTCGCCCGACGGTGCGACGATGAACTCCACCGTCCCCGCGTTGGCGTAGTCGATCGCGCGCGCCGCCTGCACCGCCGCCGCGCCCATCGCCGCGCGCAGTGCCGGCGTGAGGAAAGGCGAGGGCGATTCCTCGAGCACCTTCTGGTAGCGGCGCTGCGCGGAGCATTCGCGCTCGTTGAGGTGGATGGCGTGGCCGTGCGCGTCGCCGAACACCTGGATCTCGATGTGCCGCGGCGATTCGACGTAGCGTTCGAGCAGCACGCGGTCGCGCCCGAAGGCGTTCGCCGCCTCGCGCCGGCAGCTCTCCAGCGCCGCCGCGAACTCGTCCTGCGCGCGCACGATGCGCATGCCCTTGCCGCCGCCGCCGTGCGCGGCCTTGATCATCAACGGGAAACCGATCCGCGCCGCCTCGCGCGCCAGCAGCGCCGGCGACTGGTCCTCGCCGGTGTAGCCCGGCACCACCGGCACGCCCGCGGCCTGCATCAGGTCCTTGGCGCCGGCCTTGCTGCCCATCTTCCGCATCGACGCGGCCTTCGGGCCGATGAACGCGATGCCGGCGGCTTCCACCGCATCGGCGAAGTCCGCGTTCTCGCTCAGGAAGCCATAGCCCGGATGGATCGCCTGCGCGCCGCTGCGCCGCGCGACCTCCAGGATCGCGTCGCCGCGCAGGTAGGACTCCTGCGGGCGCGGTCCGCCGATCGGGTACGCCTCGTCGGCCTGGCGCACGTGCTGCGCGTCCGCGTCGGCTTCCGAATACACCGCGACGGTGCGGATGCCCAGGCGCCGGCACGTGCGGATCACCCGGCAGGCGATCTCCCCCCGATTCGCGATCAACACTTTCCCGAACATCCGATTCGCGGCCATCAGTCCTGCATCCACGACGGCTTGCGCTTTTCGAGGAAGGCGGCGATGCCCTCCTGGCCCTCGGGCGAGACGCGCAGGGCGGCGATGAGCTCGGCGTTGGCGGCGTCGAGCTCGTCGCGGCCGGTCGGCGTGCCGTCGTTGGCGACGACGGTGCGCACCAGCGCCTTGGCGTTGGCCGCGGCGCGCGGACCGGCCTTGAGCAGCAGGTCGACCTGGCGCTGCACGGCGGCGTCGAGCGCGTCGGCGGCGACGACCTGGTGCAGCAGGCCGATGCGCAACGCTTCGGCGGCATCGAAGATCTCCGCGCTCGCGAACCAGCGGCGCGCCTGGCGCGCGCCGATCGCCGACACCACGTACGGCGAGATCACGGCGGGCAGCAGGCCCAGCTTGCTTTCGGTCAGCCCGAACTTCGCCTCGGGCACGCCGATGGCGATGTCGCACGCGGCGACCAGGCCGACGCCGCCGCCGAACGCGGCGCCGTGGACGCGGGCGATGGTCGGCTTCGGCAGCTCGTCCAGCGCGCGCAGCAGGCCGGCGAGGGCGAGCGCGTCGTCGCGGTTGGCGGCTTCGCCGGCCGCGGCCATGCGCCGCATCCAGTTGAGGTCGGCGCCGGCGGAGAACGAGGCGCCGGCGCCCTCCAGCACCACGACCCGGACCGCGGGATCGGCGCCGAGCGCGAGCAGGCAACGGACCAGGCCCGCGACCAGGGCGTCGTCGAAGGCGTTGTGGACCTCGGGGCGTTCCAGCCGCAGGGTCGCGACGGCGCCGGTCCGGCGCAGGGAGAAGGGGGCGGCGCTCATGCGGGATCCCGGGCATCCATGAACCCTCAATGATACCGGCGCGCCCCCGTGCGCTGGGCCCGCAGCCGTATATAATGAGAACTATTCCCATTTGCTGCCGTGCGTGGAGGCGAGCCGCTCCGTGAAGCTTTCCGATCTGCCCCGGCGCGTGGCCGCCATCGTCAGCCACGTCGACGACCTTGCGCCCAACGACGCGATCGCGCGCCGCCTGCGCGAGCTCGGTTTCGTCGCCGGCGAGGCGGTGGAAGTGATGGCGGCCGGCCCGGTCGGCGCCGAGCCGCTGCTGGTGCAGGTCGGCTTCACCCGCTTCGCCCTGCGCCGCAGCGAGGCCGCGCGCGTGCGCGTGCAACAGGTGGCCGCATGAGCGCCGTCGCCGCGCAACCGCTGCGCATCGCCCTCGTCGGCAATCCGAACTGCGGCAAGACGGCGCTGTTCAACCAGCTGACCGGCAGCCGGCAGAAGGTCGCGAACTACGCCGGCGTCACCGTCGAGCGCAAGGAAGGGCGGCTGCATTCGCCGTCGGGGCGCAGCTACGCGCTGCTCGACCTGCCGGGCGCGTACAGCCTCAACGCGGCGAGCCTGGACGAAGCGATCACGCGCGACCTGTGCCGCGGCTTCCTGCCGGGCGAACCGGCGCCCGACGCGCTGGTGTGCGTCGTCGACGCGACCAACCTGCGCCTGCACCTGCGCTTCGCGCTGGAGTTGCGCGAGCTCGGGCGGCCGATGATCCTGGCGGTGAACATGATCGACGCCGCGCGCCGCCGCGGCATCGCCGTCGACCTCGAGGCGCTGTCGCGCGAGCTCGGCGTGCCGGTGGTGGCGACCGTGGCGGTGCGCCGCGACGGCGCGCGCGACCTCGTCGCCGCGCTCGACCGCGCGGCCGATGCGCTGCAGCCGCCGGCCGCGCGCCTGCCCGAAGGCGCGGACCTGCACGCCGAAACCCGCCGCCTGCTCGCGGCGACGGTGGCGATGCCGCGCCGCACCGCCGAGATCGACGACGCGCTCGACCGCTGGCTGCTGCACCCGGTGTTCGGGCTCGCGGCGCTGGCGGTGGTGATGTTCCTGATGTTCCAGGCGGTGTTCTCGTGGGCCGCGCCGTTGCAGGACGCCGTCTCCGCGGGCGTGGCCTGGCTCGGCGCCGCGGCGGGCGCCGCCTTGCCCGCGGGCCCGCTGCACAGCCTCGTGGTCGACGGCGTGTTCGCCGGCGTCGGCACCGTGGTCGAATTCCTGCCGCAGATCCTGATCCTGTTCCTCTTCATCCTGTCGCTGGAGGAATCGGGCTACCTGCCGCGCGCGGCATTCCTGCTCGACCGGATGATGTTCAAGGCGGGGCTGTCGGGCCGCTCGTTCATCCCGCTGCTGTCGAGCTTCGCCTGCGCGATCCCCGGGATCATGGCGACGCGCTCGATCCAGGACCCGCGCGACCGCCTGGCGACGATCATGGTCGCGCCGCTGATGACCTGCTCGGCGCGGTTGCCGGTGTACACGCTGCTGATCGGCGCCTTCATCCCGCGCCGGCACGTGGCCGGCATCTTCAACCTGCAGGGCCTGGTGCTGTTCGCGCTGTACGTCGCCGGCATCCTCAGCGCGCTGCTGGTGGCATGGACGATGAAGAAGTGGCGGCGCGACCGCGGCGAGCATGCGCTGATGCTCGAGCTGCCGTCGTACCGCATGCCGCATCCGCGCGACCTGGCGATCGGGCTGTGGGAGCGCGGCGCGATCTTCCTCAAGCGCGTCGGCGGGATCATCCTGGCGCTGACCGTGCTGCTGTGGTTCCTGGCGAGCTTCCCGGCGCCGCCGGCGGGCGCCACGCTGCCGCCGATCGACTACAGCTACGCCGGCCGCATCGGCCGCGCGATGCAGGCGGTGTTCGCGCCGGTCGGCTTCAACTGGCAGATCTGCATCGCGCTGATCCCCGGCCTGGCCGCGCGCGAAGTGGCGGTCGCGTCGCTGGCGACGGTGTACGCGCTCTCGGCCGCGACCGACGACATCGCCGCGGCGCAGCTCGGCCCGCTGATCGCCGCGCAGTGGTCGCTGGGCACCGCGCTGTCGCTGCTCGTCTGGTACATCTACGCGCCGCAGTGCATCTCGACGCTGGCGACGATCCGGCGCGAAACCCGCTCGTGGAAGCAGGTCGGCATCGCCGCCGGCTACCTGTTCGCGATGGCCTACGCGGCTTCGCTCGTCACCTACCAGGCCACGCGCCTGCTCGCGGGCGGCTGATGGACGCCGGCCTGCTCCTGCAGTACGTGGTCATCGCGCTCGCGGTGCTCGCGAGCCTCGCGTACGTCGTGCGGCGGCAGTTCCCGGGCAGCGTGCGCCGCGCGCGCATCGCCTGCGCGGTGCCGCTGGTGCGCGAGGGCAGGGCGCCGTGGCTGCGCCGGGTCGGGCTGTGGATCGCGCCTGCGCCGCGCAACGGTGGCGCAGGCGGCGACGACGGCTGCGGCAGCTGCAAATCCTGCAAACCGTAGCGTAGAGCCGACCCATGGTCGGCTTGCGTCTTGCGGAGCCGACCATGGGCCGGCTCTACGTCAGTGCTTGCGGCGCGCCTTGGCGCCCGTCGCCTCGGTCATCTCGACCTGCAGGGTGAAGCTGCGCGACTCGTCGGCGTACAGCGCGCCGACGCCGATCACCTGCCGGTTCACTTCCTCGCCGCGCTCGTTGCGGATGCTCAGCACCATCGCGTACTCGAACGCGCCGTCGCCCGCCGGGGGCACCAGCGTGCCCTCGATGTTGAGCGGCACCACCTTCGTCTTCTCGCGCTGGACCGACGCCTCGTCGTAGCGCAGGTGGCCCCGGCACGCGGGGCACACGCTGGCGCTTTCCAGGATCGTCGCCTTGCAGTGGGGACAGGCGCGGGTGGCGCCCGGCGTCCCCGGGCGCACGGTGCTCATGCGGCGGAGAAGCTGTCCGCCTTGCCGCTGCCCTTGTCTTCCCAGCCGAAGTCGGCCTGGCCGCGCATGCGCGCGCCGGCGGCGACGGTCATGGTGCCGGCCTTGACGTCGCCGGCGATCACGCCGCCCTGCTGCAGTTCGACCTGCTGCGCGCTCTCGATGTTGCCCTCGAGCTCGCCGGCGACCACCACGCGGCGCGCGCGCACGCCGCCGGTCAGCTTGGCGCCGTGCTCGATGGTGAGGTCGCCCTGCACGTTGACGTCGCCCTTGAACTTGCCGGCGATGCGGACGTTGCCGTTGCCCTCGATCTTGCCCTCGATCGTCAGGTCGGCGGCGATCAGCGACTCCTTGGCGACGACCTGCGGGCGCGGCGCGGCGGGCGCCGGGCTGGCGGCCGTGCCGGCGTCGGCGGCGGGCTGGCCCGCCTCGCGGAACGGCGGAAGGTCCGGGGTGAACGGTGCAGCGTCCTTCCTGGGCGCGGTTTTCTGGTCGAAGATCGCCATCGTATTGCCCTCTAGCGGGGTTGGATGGGGGCTGGGCCCCCGGTCGGCCGAGCCTACTACATCCGGAACACGCCGAAACGCATCCCCGTCGCGATTTCCGCGTTCAGCGACGCGGAGATGCCGAGGCCGAGCACCCGGCGGGTGTCGGCCGGATCGATGATGCCGTCGTCCCACAGCCGCGCGGTCGCGTACCACGGGCTGCCCTGCGACTCGTACTGCTCGCGCACCGGCGCCTTGAACGCTTCCTCCTCGGCCGCGGACCATGCGCCGCCGCGCGCCTCGATGCCGTCGCGCTTCACCGTCGCGAGCACCGCGGCCGCCTGCTCGCCGCCCATCACGCTGATGCGCGCGTTCGGCCACATCCACAGGAAGCGGCCACCGTAGGCGCGGCCGTTCATCGCGTAGTTGCCGGCGCCGAAGCTGCCGCCGATGACCACGGTGAACTTGGG
>DASTWT010000016.1:0-23398 GCA_035765815.1 Luteimonas sp.
GATCCGCGAGGCGCACAAGATCGCGCGGCTGCGCAACCTGCAGCCGCCGACGATGGAGCAGCCGCAGTACAACCTGCTGCACCGCGAGCGCGTGGAGCGCGAATACGCGCCGCTGTACGCCGAATACGGCATGGGCACCACGATCTGGTCGCCGCTCGCCTCCGGGCTGCTCACCGGAAAGTACGCCAGCGGCGTAGTCGGCGACGGCCGGCTCGCACGCGAAGGCTACGGCTGGCTGCAGAAGCTGGTGGTCGGCGATCCCGCCGAGCACCGCATCGAGCGCGCGCGCCGCTTCACCCTGCTCGCGCGCGAGCTCGGCGTCTCGCCCTCGCAGCTGGCGATCGCCTGGTGCCTGCGCAACCCGAACGTGTCGACGGTGATGCTCGGCGCATCGCGCGTCGAGCAGCTGCGCGAGAACCTCGAGGCGCCCGCCGCGACGGAGCGCCTCGATGCGGCGGCCTGGCAGCGCGTCGAGGCCGCCACCGCGCGCTGAGGCGCGGCGTCAGTCGACCGTTGCCGGAGGCGCGGGTGGCGCGGGCGGTGCCGGTGGCGCGGGCGGCGGCGTCGCCTCCATGCCGGGTGCCATCGGCGCGGCGGGCGGCGCAGGCGGCGCGGGCATCGGCGCCATCGGTGCGGCAGGCGGTGCGGGCGGCGCGGCCGGCGGCGGCGTCGGCGCAACCGGCGGCGCAGGCGGCGCCGGGATGCGGAACGGCATCGGCTCCGGCACCGTGAGCTGCGCGCTGCCGGCCTTGCGGTCGCGCAGGTAGGCCACGGCGACCTTGCTGCCGGCGGCGCGGCCGCGCAGCGCTTCCATCACGTCGCGCGGCGACTTCACCGCCTTGCCGTCGACGCTGCGGATCACGTCGCCGGCCTCCAGGCCTTCGAGTTCCGGCCCGGTGCTGAGCACCAGCACGCCGTCGTCCGCGCCGAAGTAGCGGCCGAGGCCGTCGTCGACGGAGGCGAGGTTCAGGCCATTCCAGCGCAGCGCGTCGGCGATCACCGGCAGCTTGCAGTGTTCGCCCTTGCAGGCGCCGTCGGGGCCGAGGAGCACGATTTCCTTGCGCACGTCCGGCGCGATCGCGGGCATCGCCCGGAGCTGCACGTCGGCGCCCTGGAATTCCACGTTGCCGTCGGGTCGCGCGAAGAACTCGACGTTGCGACGGACGTCGGGCGCGTCGGCGCCCGGGCCGGGGATGAACATCATCCGTTCGCCCGCGCGGGGCGCGACCATCACCACCGACTTCTTGCCGTCGCGCTCGAGCTGCAGCTTCACCTTGGACTTCTCGCCGTGCTTGCCGATCGCGTCGCGCGCGACCTCGACCCGCACCTCGGGGTCCGCCCCGGCGATCGAACGATCGTCGATCGCGACGATGCGGTCGCCGCTCTTCACGCCCGCCACAGCGGCGGCGCTGTCGGGGGTGACGCCGGCGATGCGCACGCCCGCCGACTCGTCGGGCGCGAGGACCACGCCGATCACCGGCTTGCGCAGCAAGCGCTGCTCCACCTTGAACCGGACCGGATCGACGCCGTACTTGCCGGCGAGTTCGCCGTAGCGCTTGGCGGCGGCATCGAGCTGGGCGCGCGCGGCATCCAGTTCCTTCTGCTGCGCGGCGGTGGGTGCCCTGGCGTCCGGCGCGGCGGTCCATTCCTGCGCGGCCGCGGGCACTGCGAGCGCGACGGCGAGCGCGAGCCACAGCGCCGCGCGGGTGGGAGACAGTTTCATGCGTTCACCTCTCTCTGGGTTCATGTCGGTCGGGCGCAACGGCTCAGTCCACGCTCACCAGCAGCGCGCCGCCGTCGCCCTGCGAGGCGAGCACGCGCTGGGTGCTTTCGAATCCGGCCGCCTGGCGCAGCGCGTCGACGCGCGCCTGCCACAGCGCGGCGCGCTGTGCGTCGCCCAGGCCGGGCTGGGCGAGGCGGGCGTCGATGCCCGCGACCTGCGCGTCGAGCTCGGCGGCGAGCAGCGCGGCGCCGGCGCTGGCGACGCGATCGTCGCGGGCCAGGTCGAGCAGGGCCTCGAGCCGCGCCGATTCGGTGTAGAGCGCATCGAGCGCGCCGGTGCCGGCGGCGGTGGCGATGGCGCGCGTCGCGGCATCCGCATCCGCGCGCGCCGGCTTGCCGCGCGCGGGCGTGGCGCGCGCGGCGTAACGCGGCTTGCGGGCGGCCTGCACCGCCTTCGGCAGCGCGATGGCGGTCGGATCGACCCGCGGCTTGCGCGTTGCGGCTGCGGCGTCGAGCCCCTGGCTCGCCGCCGGCTGCGCGGCGGGCGCCGCGGCTGCGACGGCATCGGGCGCTACGCTTGCGGGCGATGCGACTTCGCGCGGCTTGGGGAAGACCTGCGGCGCGTCGTGGCGTGGCCAGGCGACGACCAGCGCCAGCGCAGCGGCGGCCGCGGCGCCCAGCCAGCCGGCGCCGCGCACGAAGCGGCGGGGGCGGCGCGACGCGGCGCCCGTCATCCGCGCCGGCATGGACGCGACCTCGGGCGACGAACGGTGGGCTGCGCGCGCGTCCAGCCGCGCGGCGACGCGCGCCCAGCCGTCGGCGGGCGGCACGTCCGCCGGCAACGCGGCGAATGCGTCGCCCCAGCCGAAGGGGCGACCGCGGGGATCGCTGGCGTCAGGCATGGACCGGTTCCTCCAGCAGCACGCGCAGGCGGCGTCCGCCGCGCGCGAGCTGCGACTTGGAGAAGCTCGCCGTGCGTTCCATCAGCGCGGCGATCTCCTCGTGGGTGTAGCCCTCGGCGTGGTAGAGCCAGAGGACGGTGCGGGTGGCTGCCGGCAGCCGCGCGAGCGCGCGCTGCAGCGTGGCGACATCGGCGGCGGCGCTCGGCGGCGGCGCGAGGTCGTCGGGCAGGCCGTCGTCCTCGGGCAGTTCGACGGCGGCGCCGCCGCGCGCCTTCGCGCGCCGCATCCGCATCAGCGCCTCGTTCACCGCGACCTGCCGCAGCCAGCCCCAGAACGGTGCGCCGCCGTCGGCGCGGTAGTCGCCGATCCGGTCGAACAGCCTGAGCATCGTGTCCTGCAGCACGTCCGAAGCCTCCTCGCGGTCGCCGCACAGGCGCAGCGCCAGGGTGAACACCGGTCGCTCGAAGCAGCGGTAGAGCTGCTCGAACGCCGCCCGTTCGCCGTCCCGCGCCCGGTCGAGCAGGGCGGCGGGGACGTCGATCGCGAAAGCCGAGGCGGGCGCGGCGGTGGCGGGCATCCGATGGCTAGGATGCGCCACCCGGCGAAACCGTCGCAGCCGCCGTAGCGCCGACCCGTGGTCGGCTTCCCGGAGTGCCGCCGACCCGCGGCCCGCTCCCGCGGCTGCAGCCGACCAGGGTCGGCTCTACACTGGCGGCGTCTTCCGGGGAGGTTCGCCATGTTCGGTTCCGTGCTCGCCGCCGTCCTGCTGTTCGCGGGCGTCGTCATCCTGTTCAAGACCGTGCGGATGGTCCCGCAGGGCTACGAGTGGACGGTGGAGCGCTTCGGCCGCTACACCCAGACGCTGACGCCGGGTTTGCACTTCCTGTTCCCGATCGTCTACGGCGTGGGCCGCAAGGTGAACATGATGGAACAGGTGCTGGAGGTGCCGTCGCAGGACGTCATCACCAAGGACAACGCCGTGGTCAAGGTCGACGGCATCGTGTTCTTCCAGGTGCTCGACGCGGCCAAGGCCGCCTACGAGGTCGCGACGCTGGAGATCGCGATCCTCAACCTGGTGATGACCAACATCCGCACCGCGATCGGCTCGATGGACCTGGACGAGTCGCTGTCCAAGCGCGACGAGATCAACGCCAAGGTGCTGGTCGCGGTCGACGCGGCGACGCATCCCTGGGGCATCAAGGTCAACCGCATCGAGCTGAAGGACATCGCGCCGCCGCGCGACCTGGTCGAGGCGATGGCGCGGCAGATGAAGGCCGAGCGCGAGAAGCGCGCGAACATCCTCGAGGCCGAGGGCTTCCGCCAGGCGGCGATCCTCAAGGCCGAGGGCGAGAAGCAGTCGACGATCCTGGAGGCCGAAGGCAACCGCGAGGCCGCGTTCCGCCAGGCGGAGGCGCGCGAGCGCCTGGCCGAGGCCGAGGCCAAGGCGACGCAGATGGTCTCGGATGCGATCGCCGGCGGCAACGTCAACGCGATCAACTATTTCGTCGCGCAGAAGTACATCGAGGCGTTCAAGGCGCTGGCCGAGGCGCCGAACCAGAAGTTCGTGATGATGCCGATGGAGGCGGCGGGCGTGATCGGCTCGCTCGGCGGCATCGCCGAACTGGCGAAGGAAGCGCTGCAGCAACAGCCCGCCGCGCGCGCCGCCGTCGCCGCGCCGCGCAACGCGGGGGCCTGACCATGCGCTGGGACGTGTTCGGCTGGGCGGCGCTGGCGCTGCTGCTGTTCGCGGCGGAAGCGATGGCGCCCGGCGCCTTCATGCTGTGGCTCGGGCTCGCCGCCGCGGTCGTGTTCCTGGGCGTGCTGCTGGTGCCGGGCATTCCGCTGCTGGCCCAGGTCGCGGCGTTCGTGGTGCTGGGCTTCGCGTCGGTCCAGGCCTATCGCCACTGGTTCCGCGGCCGCGAGCCGCAGGGCGACAAGCCCACGCTCAACCGCCGCACCGCGGCGCTCATCGGCCAGGTGGCGACGCTGCGCGAGCCGATCGTGGACGGCCATGGGCGGGTGCAGATCGCCGACGCGTACTGGGACGTGCGCGGCCCCGACCTGCCCGCCGGCGCGCGCGTGCGCGTCGCCGGCGCCGAAGGCATGACCCTCCACGTCGATCCCGCGTAGAGCCGACCGATGGTCGGCTGGTGAGCCGGCCATGGGTCGGCCCTTACAATAGGCGCCCCCTTCGGCGAGGCGCCCCATGACCCGCAAGACCATCCTCAACGACGCCCATCGCGCCCTCGGCGCACGGATGGTCGATTTCGGCGGCTGGGACATGCCGCTGCACTACGGCTCGCAGGTCGACGAGCACCACCAGGTGCGCGGCGATGCCGGCATGTTCGACGTCTCGCACATGACCGTGGTGGACCTGCGCGGCGCGCGCGTGCGCGAGTTCCTGCGCGGCCTGGTCGCGAACTCGGTCGACAAGCTGCAGAAGCCGGGCAAGGCGCTCTACACCTGCATGCTGAATGCGCAGGGCGGCGTGATCGACGACCTCATCGTCTATTTCATGGCGGAGGACTTCTTCCGCCTGGTGGTCAACGCCGCCACGCGCGAGAAGGACCTGGCGTGGATCACCGCCCAGGCCGCGCCGTTCGGCGTGTCGGTCGTCGAGCGCGAGGATTTCGCGATGATCGCGGTGCAAGGCCCGACGGCGCGCGAGCGCGTGCTCGGCCTGCTCGACGAGGCCGGTGCGCAGGCGGCCGGCAAGATCTCGCGCTTCGCCGCCGTCGAGGCGAAGGCGAAGGACGGCACGCCGCTGTTCGTCGCCCGCACCGGCTACACCGGCGAGGACGGCTTCGAGGTCGTGGTGCCGGTCGACCGCGCGGTCGCGCTGTGGGACGCGTTGCTCGCCGCCGGGGTGAAGCCGGCCGGCCTGGGCGCGCGCGACACGCTGCGCCTGGAAGCGGGCATGAACCTCTACGGCCAGGACATGGACGAGGCGGTGTCGCCGTACGAGGCCGCGCTCGCCTGGACCGTCGCGCTCGACGCCGATGCCGCCGGAGCGCCGCGCGCCTTCACCGGTCGCGACATCCTCGAGAAGCAGCATGCCGCCGGCGCGCCGCGGCAGATGATCGGCCTGGTGATGGACGAGAAGGGCGTGCTGCGCCACGGCCAGCGCGTGCTCACCCCGCAGGGCGAGGGCGAGATCCTGTCGGGCACGTTCTCGCCCACGCTGGGCAAGGCGATCGCCTTCGCCCGCGTGCCGGCGGGCGACCTGTCGGCGGGCGGCGTTCGCGTGGACATCCGCGGCAGGGAAGTGCCGGTGCGGGTGGTGAAGTTCCCGTTCGTGCGCGAGGGCAAGGCGCAACCGGGAATCTGATTCGCCGGCATGTTTCGGCGGCGCCGTCCCCACGCGCCGCGGCTTGGATACACTACGTCCCTGACCCCCAATGGCCGGCACGCCGGCAAGCGAAAAACCGGAGCAAACGATGAGCGAGATCCCCGGCGACCTGAAGTTCCTGAAGTCCCACGAGTGGGCCCGCGTCGAAGGCGACGGCAAGGTCACCGTCGGCATTTCCGACCATGCCCAGGGACTGCTCGGCGACCTGGTCTACGTGGAGCTGCCGAACGTCGGCGACCGCGTCGAGGCGGGCAATGCCAGCGCCGTCGTCGAGTCGGTGAAGGCCGCCTCGGACGTGTACAGCCCGGTCAGCGGCACCGTGCTCGAGGTCAACTCGGCGCTCGCCGACAAGCCGGAAACGATCAACGAGGACGCCTACGGCGACGGCTGGCTGTTCGTCGTCCAGGCCGACGAGCCGGACCAGCTCAACGAGATGCTCGACCCCGACGCGTACGCCGAACTGCTCGAGGAAGACGATCACTGATCGCCTCGCGCCCGCGTTCCGCCATCCGACCGGCCGCCCTGCGGCCGGTTTCTTTTTGCGCAAATCGGCGCAATCGGGCTGTTGCGACGCGCCATCCGGCGGCATGCCGCACGACCGCCAGAAGGCGTCGGCGCCGGTGTCGCGACGTGCCCGCGCAAGGCCCGCGCACCGCGCTCGCCGGACCTGCGCGCAAGCGTCGCCGCCGCCGCGTCGCTCGCGGTCGAATGCGTAAAACAAGGTGTTTGGTCGCGACGCGCGCGGCGCAGCGGCGTCGCATCGACGTTCCGCCGCGGCCTCCGTCGCCGCCTTCGCGCCGCGCCGAGCGACGTCGCCGCACGCCGCCGCGCGCGCCCCGGCCCGGGAAATTTTTCGCCGGGGTTGTTGACATCCAAAAAAACCGTGATTAGTTTCCGCCCCAGCAGAGGTGACCTGCGGACGAGAGTGAGTCGAGCGACCGGGACAACGCGCAGTACAACAAAGCCTTCCGCCCTGGAACTTTCAAAGGTGGACTCGGGCAGCATCTCCCCCGCGAAACGCTCCTGCACCCTCCGAACCGACGACCTGCATCGCCGCGCGATGCGGGTTTTTTGTTGCCAAGAATCCGTCCCGGCGCGCCTGGCGCGTCGGCGGCTGCTCGCGGGTCCGACTCCCGCGGCGTTCCAAACTGGGCTGCAGTACCCGTAAGTCCAACTGACGAGGAGCCATCACATGGCCATGAAGAAAGCTGCGAAGAAGTCCGCCAAGAAGGCGACGAAGAAGGCCGCGCGCAAGCCGGCTGCCAAGAAGACCGTGCGCAAGGCCGCCGCCAAGCGCCGCCCGGCCAAGAAGGCCGCGAAGAAGACCGTCCGCAAGGCTGCCGCCAAGCGTCGTCCGGCGAAGAAGGCTGCCCGCAAGGCCGCCAAGCGCCCGGCGAAGAAGGCCGCCGCCAAGCGTCGTCCCGCCAAGAAGGCCGCGAAGAAGGCCGCCAAGCGTCCGGCGAAGAAGGCCGCCGCCAAGCGCAAGCCTGCCAAGCGCGCCAAGAAGGCCGCGAAGAAGGCCGCCAAGCGTCCTGCCAAGAAGGCCAAGAAGGCCCGCCGTCCGGCGAAGCGCAAGGCCGCCTCCGTGGCGATGCCTTCCGCTCCCGCGCCGATGATGTAAGCAGACCCCGAGAAGCCGTAAATCGAGTTCCCCCTTCGCAGCCCAGGCGAAGGGGGAATTTTTTTGCCTGGCGTTTGCCCTACCGCGGCTTGGCGCGGGAGGTCGAGGCGTCGCTGCCGGCGTTCGACGGCGTCGCCTGCAGGCGGCTCGCGTAGAGCAGGTCCACGTCGTCCTCGTCCACGTCCAGCCAGTCGCCCGACAGGCCGAGCGCGCTGTCCAGGATGGTCGGCACGAGCCCGCTGGGCACGCCGCTGGTGCTGTTCCAGAGCACGACGACGCCGAGGTCGCGTTCGGGCAGCAGCGCGATCGAGGCGCGATAACCCTGCACGGCGCCGCCATGGAACACGACGCGGTGGCCGGCGTAGTCGTAGATGCGCCAGCCGATGCCGTAGCCCGCGTCGGTCAGCCGCGCGCGGCGCCAGGACGAGCCGCGCATCTCCGATGGGGTCTCGATCACCGGCGAGTGCAGCGTCGCCAGCAGCGGTGCCGGCAGCACGTCGGGCCGGTGCCCGGTCTGCGCGATCAGCCATTGCGCCATGTCGCTGATGCTGGCGTTGACGCCGGCGGCGGGGGCGACGCGGTAGTAGGTCGGCTGCGGCGCGCTGAGCGACACCCAGCCGCGGCGGCCGCGCACGTGCGGGTGCGCCCAGCTCGGGCTGGCTTCGATGCCTTCGAGGCCGTAGCTCGCGTCGTCCATGCCCAGCGGCTTGAAGATCCGGCGCGACACCGTCTCGCCGAAGAAGCGGCCGGTGGCGCCGAACACGACGTCGCCGATCAGGCTGAAGGCGACGTTCTGGTACGCGTAGCAATCGCCCGGCGCGCAGGTCATCGGCGCATAGGCGAGCTTCTGCACCAGGCTGCGGTAGTCCTCGCCGCCCTCGACCATGCCGTCGTAGGCGTTGTGGGTCAGGCCGACGCGATGGCTGAGCACTTCCGCGACGGTGAGCTGCTGCGCGGCGCCGGGCCGCGAGAACCGAAGCTCCGGCATGTAGTCGGCGACGTGGCTGTCCCAGCGCAGCGCGCCTTCGGACACCAGCAGCCCGGTGACGGTGCCGGCGAACGCCTTCGACAGCGAGGCGAGGCGGAACACGGTGTGCGCGTCGATGCCTTCGCGGGTGTCGACGTCGGTGGTGCCGTAGCCGCGCGCGGTGAGGATGCGCCCATCCTGGACGATCGCCATCGCCATGCCGGGCACGCGGCCGTTGGCGACCATCGCCTGCGCCATCGCCTCGAACCGGGCGACGTCGAAGCCTGGCGCCGGGGCGAGCACGCGCGGCGCGGGAAGCTGCGCGACCTGGTCGGCGGCGACGGGAGGCGAGGGCGGCGAGGTGGTGACGACGGTGGCGAGCCGCGGCGGCGCTTCGGGCGCCGGCTGGGCAGTGCTGCCCAGGGCCAGGGGCAGGAGGAGCGCGACGGCCGCGAGCCGGGGAGTGCGCCAACGTCGGATGTCTTTCATCGGCAAAGGCCCCTGCGTATGCTGCGCTTGCAGGTCGATCATAACGCCTGCGCCGTTCTTTGCATGAACAAGGGGAGATTCGATGGGCACCCTGCTGATTCTGCTGGTAATTGTGGCCGTCGTCGCATTTTGGGCCGTCGGCATCTACAACGGCCTGGTCACGGCCCGTAACGCCTACCGGAACGCCTTCGCCCAGATCGACGTGCAGCTCCAGCGCCGCTTCGACCTGATCCCCAACCTGGTCGAGACCGCCAAGGGCTACATCAAGCACGAGCGGGAGACCCTCGAAGCGGTGATCGCCGCCCGCGGGGCCGCGATGTCCGGCCTGGCCGCGGCGAAGGCGAGCCCCGGCGACCCGGCGGCGATGGGCCAGCTGGCCGCATCCGAAGGCGTGCTCAACGGCGCGCTCGGCCGGTTGATGGCCGTGGCGGAGGCCTACCCGGACCTCAAGGCCAACCAGAACATGATGCAGCTGTCCGAAGAGCTCACCTCCACGGAGAACAAGGTCGCGTTCGCGCGCCAGGCCTTCAACGACTCGGTGATGGGCTACAACAACCGGCGCGAGGTGTTCCCCTCCAGCGTGGTCGCGGGCATGTTCGACTTCGCGCCGGCGGCGCTGCTCGAGATCCCGGCGGACCAGCAGTCGGCGGTGCGCGCGGCGCCGAAGGTCCAGTTCTGACGCATCGCGCGCGGCTGGCGCGGCGACCGCTCCCTCCGGCATGAATTTCTTCGAGCACCAGGCCGCCGCCCGGCGCGCGTCCTCGCGCCTGGTGCTGCTGTTCGCGCTCGCGGTCGCCGGCATCGTCGCGGCCGTCGATGCCGCGGTGTACGTCGCCGCGGGTCCGGGGCCGCTGATCGCGGCGACGCTGCTCACGCTCGCGGTGATCGGCCTGTCCTCGTTGTACCGCATCGCCTCGCTGCGCGGCGGCGGCGACCAGGTCGCGCTGCAGCTCGGCGGCGTGCCGGTGCCGGAGGACACCACCGACTTCAACCTGCGCCGCCTGCGCAACGTGGTCGAGGAGATCGCGATCGCCTCCGGCGTGCCAGTGCCGCGCCTGTACGTGCTCGAGCACGAAGCCGCGATCAACGCCTTCGCCGCCGGCTACACGCCCGCCGACGCGGTGGTCGCGGTGACGCGCGGCGCGCTCGACCGGCTCAACCGCGACGAGCTGCAGGGCGTGATCGCGCACGAGTTCAGCCACATCCTCAACGGCGACATGCGTCTGAACATCCGGCTGATGGGCGTGCTGTTCGGGATACTCGTGCTCGCGATCATCGGCCGCAAGGTGCTGCAGTTCGGCGGCGGCGGGCGCGGGCGCGACAACCGCGGCGCGGCCGCGGTGCTGGTGGCCGCGCTGGTCGCGATCGTGATCGGCTACGTCGGGCTGTTCTTCGCGCGCATGATCAAGGCCGGCGTGAGCCGCCAGCGCGAATCGCTGGCCGACGCGAGCGCGGTGCAGTTCACGCGGCAGACCCGCGGCCTGTCCGGCGCGCTGAAGAAGATCGGCGGCCTCGACGCGGGTTCGCAGCTCAACGATCGCGGCAACGCCGAGGAAGTCAGCCACATGCTGTTCGGCGAGGGCCTTGCGGTGTCGCGGCTGTTCGCCACGCATCCACCGTTGCTGGAGCGGATCCGGGCGCTGGAACCCGATTTCCGCGGCGAGCAGCTGGAGTCGCTGCGCCGGCACTGGGCGGTGTCGCCGCCCGACGGCGCAGGCGAGGACGCGGCGCTGGGGCTGGTCGACGGGGCCGCCACGGTGGCGCTGCCGGGCGCGGGCGCGGAGCTCGCGGTGAGCCCGGCGATGGTCGTCGCCCAGGTCGCCGCGCCATCCCCGGACGACTACGCGCGCGCCGACGCGATCGCCGCCCGGATTCCCGACGCGTTGCGCGCGCTGGCGGCGCGGCGCGACGCGGTGATGCCGCTGCTGCTCGGCCTGTTGCTGGACGACGAGCCCGGGCTTTCGGCCAACCAGCGCCTCGAGATCGCGGCGCGCCTCGGCGAAGGCGTCGCCGCGGAAGCCGTGCGGCTGCGCGGCGTCGAACTGGCGGGGCTGCACCCGATGCTGCGGCTGCCGCTCGCCTCGCTCGCGTTCCCGGTCCTGCGCCTGCGCCCGCGGCCGCAGCTGGAAACCTTCCTCGACGCCGTGCAGGCCGTCGCCAACGCCGACGGCGAGGTCTCGCTGTTCGAATACTGCCTCGGGCGCCTGCTGCAGGCGCAGGTGCGCGATTCGCTGGAGCCCGCGAAGCACGCGCGCTTCGGCCGCCGCAAGCTCGCCGACGTGGGCAGCGAGGTCGCCACGTTGCTGTGCGTGGTCGCGCAGGCCGGCAATCCGGATCCGGAGGCGGCCAGGCGCGCCTACCTGGCGGGCATCGACCGGGTCCTGCCGCGCGAGCACCTGCCCTACCTGGCGCGCAGCGGCGTGCAGGCGCTGGACGGCGTGTGGGACGCGCTCGACGCGCTGGACCCGCTGGCCCGCCAGGTCCTGGTCGAGGGCATCGTCGCGACGGTGGCCAACGACGGCCGCATGGACGTCGCCGAGGCCGAGCTGCTGCGCACCATCTGCGGCGTGCTGCACTGCCCGCTGCCGCCAATGCTCGAGGGCCCGGGCATGGGGAGGACATAGCGATGGCCGGAAGCGACCAGCGCAGCGCGCGCGTGCGCAGCGGCGAATTCGGGGCCCTGGCGGTCTCGTTCACGTACTTCTTCTGCGTCCTCGCCGCGTACTACATGATCCGGCCGGTCCGCGAGCAGCTCTCCGCCGCCGTCGGCTCGACCCAGCTGCCCTGGTTCTACGCCGCGACGTTCCTGGCGATGCTGGCGCTGGCGCCGGTGTTCGGCGCGCTGGTGTCGCGCTACCCGCGCCGGATCGTGGTGCCGCTGCTCAACCTGGTGTTCATCGCCTGCCTCGTGGCTTTCGTGCCGCTGTTCACGCAGGCGGGCCTGCTGTCGCCGCGCGCGCTGGGCGTGCTGTTCTTCGTCTGGGTGAGCGTGTTCAACCTGTTCGTGGTGTCGGTGTTCTGGATCTTCATGACCGACATCTGGAGCGTGGCGCAGGCGCGGCGCCTGTTCCCGCTGATCGCGCTGGCCGGCACCTGCGGCGCGGTCGCCGGACCGGCGCTCACGCGCGGCCTGGTCGGGATGATCGGCGTCGCGCCGCTGTTGCTGGTGTCGGCGGCCCTGCTCTCGGTCGCGCTCGGCTGCGTGGTCTGGCTCGGGCGCTGGTCGCGCGTGCACGGCGAGCGCCGCGCGCCGGTGGACGAGGCCGCGGTCGGCGGCGGGATGTTCGACGGCCTGCGCCAGGTGTTCGCCGATCCGTTCATGCGCGGCATGGCGATCCTGCTGCTGCTGGCCGACGGCATCGGCACGGTGAACTACGCGCTCGTCACCGACTACTCGTACCACGCGTTCACGGATGCGGTGGCGCGGACCCGCTTCGCCGCGAACGTGGACCTGGCGACGAACGTGCTGACCGCGCTCGTGCAGCTCACGCTGACGCGCTGGATGCTGCCGCGCTTCGGCGCGGGCCCGACCATCCTGACCTGGGCGATCACGAGCCTGTGGATGCTGCTGCTGGTGGTGCTGGCGCCGGATCCGCACGCGTCCGTGGTGGCCGGCATGCCGGTGGTCGCGCTCGCGCTGATCGTGAGCCGGGGACTCGCCTACGGCATGACCGAGCCGGCGCGGCACAGCCTGTTCGCCGGGGTGCCGCGGAACGTCCGCTACAAGGGCCAGAACGCGGTCGACACCGCGGTCTGGCGCTTCGGCGACGTCGCCATCGCCACGGCGATGAACGCGCTGCGGGGGCTGGGTGCGACCGTCGGCGTATTCGCGGGGCTCAGTGCCGGCGCGGCGGTCGCGGCCGGGGCCATCGGCTGGCGCCTGTCGCGGCGCCACGACAGCCTGCTGGCGGGGCAGGCGCCGGGCGAGGCCTGATCCGCCGGGCCTGTAAACCTTCGGGCAGCCCCGGGCATCGGACTGGGTATGCTCACCGCCACCGTGACCGACTGGGTCCCCATCGCCAACGAAGGCCGCGCCAACGACGGCCGCCAGGCCGTCGCCGCGGCGGCCGACGTCGACCATGCGCTCGCGCGTTCGGCGGCCGGCGGCGACAGCAGCGCCTTCGAGGCCCTGTACCGGCGCCATGCGTCGCGCATCCATGGCGTGGTGGCGCGGCTGGTCGGCTACGACCGCGCCCGCGCCGAGGACCTGGTGCAGGAAGCCTTCGTCCGCGCCTGGCAGGCGCTGCCCGCCTACCGCTTCGAGAGCGCGTTCGGCACCTGGCTGCACCGGCTGGCGGTCAACACCGCGCTGATGGACCTGCGCGCCGCGCGCAGCCGCCCGCGCGGCAGCGACGACGAGGACGCGCTCGACCAGCTCGGCGCGCCCGATTCGGCGGGGCAATCCACCGCGCTGTCGCTGGACCTGGAGCGCGCGGTCGCGACCCTGCCGCCGCGCGCACGCGCGGTGCTGGTGCTGTACGACGTGGAAGGATGGAAGCACGAGGAGATCGCCGAGGCGCTGGGCATGGCCGTCGGCAGCTCCAAGGCGCAGCTGCACCGCGCGCGCGGGCTGCTGCGGGAACGACTGGAAGGGCACGCATGAACACGAACGATTCCCACGACCGCGACGCTCCGCTCGACGCGAGCCTGCGCCTGCAACTGCGCGGCCTGCGCCGCGACATCGATCCGGCCGGCGACCTGTGGCCCGGCATCGCCGCGCGCCTCGCGGCGGCGCCGCAGGCCGCGCGCCAGCCCGCCGCGCCGCGCCGCGGCCACGGCGCCTCGCGCTTCGCGCCCTGGGCGCTGGCCGCATCGCTGGTGCTGGTGGTGGGCGTGGCCTGGAAGATGCAGCCGCCGTCGCTGGCGCCCGCCGCGTCCACCGCGGGCCAGGACGAAACCGGACTGATGCTGAACCGCCAGGCGGACGCGATGACCCGCGAATACCAGGCCGCGCTGCACGAACTCGAAGCCGCCGCGCCCGGCCGCACCGAAGCGCATCCGGAACAGCCGGTGCTGCGCGAGCTCGACCACAGCGCCAGGCAGATCCGCACCGCGCTGGAACGCGACCCCGACGCGCGCTTCCTGCTCGACCGCCTGCGCAAGACCTACACGCTGCGCCTGGAGCTCACCCAGCGCGCCGACATGACCTGACCCGGCGCCCCCACGCCGCGACGAATACACGGAGAAGCCCAAATGCGCCATTCCATCCACGTCCTCGCCCTCGCGCTCTGCGCCGGCCTGGCCTGCGCGCCGGCGTACGCCGGCACGCCCATCAACGAGACCCGCCAGCTCGATCCCCGCGGTCGCATCGAGATCGACAACCTCAAGGGCCGGATCCAGGTCCGCGCCTGGGACCGCAACGAGGTCCGCATCACCGGCACCCTCGGCAAGGGCGTCGAGAAGCTCGTCGTCGACGGCGACGGCGACGACCTCGAAGTGCGCGTGGAATACCCGAAGCACATGAGCGGCTGGCGCGACGACCGCACCGAGCCGACCGAGCTGCTGCTGCAGGTGCCGCTGCGCGCGAGCCTGGACATCGAATCGGTCTCCGCCGACATCGACGTCGACGGCGTCGCGCCCGAAGACCTCGACGTCGACACGGTCAGCGGCAACGTCGTCATCGCCGCCGCGCCGCGGAGCGCCAGCATCGACAGCGTGAGCGGCGACCTCACGCTCACCCTCAACAGCCGCGACGCCAAGACCGAGTCGGTCAGCGGCGACATCGTGCTCAAGGGCCGCCTCGACGGCGAAGTGCATGCCGAGACCGTCTCCGGCGACATCGGCATCGACAGCCGCGGCGAGCGGGTGCGCCGCCTCTCCACCAGCACCGTGTCGGGCGACGCGGATGTCCGCGTGGGCCTCGCCGACGGCGGCGAGATCAAGTCGGAAACCGTGAGTGGCGAGATCCGCCTGCACCTCCCGAAGAACCTGTCGGCGCGGGTCAGCGGCGAGAGCTTCAGCGGCGATCTCGACGCGCCGGGCCCGAACGCCAAGGTCCACACCGAGGAGTTCGGCCCCGGCAAGACCCTGGAAGCGCACTACGGCGACGGCGCCGGCGAGATCCGCATGGAATCCTTCTCCGGCGACGCGATCCTCATCCTCGAATAACGCTTTGGCAAGGAATGGGGACGGAGGTAGTTGAAAAGGGGACGGGTCCTCGACCTGTCCCCTTTTCAACTGCCTCCGTCCCCTTTTTTTCCGCAGGCCTCAGGCCACGTCGCGGCGCAGCCCGGTGTCCTCGCGGCCGAAGTCGCCGTAGTACGAGGCGGCCCGCAGCTGCCACGGTTCGAAATCGTCCACCGTGATCGCGTCCAGCGTCATCGCCCGCAGTTCTTCCAGCTGCGCGCGCTCCTCCGCGGTGATCCAGCCTTCGCGCACGCCCTCGTCAAGCTGCGCCGGGAAGTCCAGCGCCTCGATGTCGCTGTTCTTCAGCGCCTTGAGGAACTTGCGCTCCACCGGTTCGGCCAGCACCACCTTCGGCAGGTAGCTGTCGATGCGGCCCGCGGGGTTGTTGGCGCAGGGCGTGAGGAACACGCCGTCGGCCAGGCGCGCGCGCGCGTCGCAGGGCGTCATCAGCAGCGCAGCGGCGCGACGGCTCAGGCGGTCGCCCGGCGCCTGCGCGCGGCGGCCGAGCGGAAACACCACCAGCCACAGCAGCCAGCCCACCGGCCGGATCGGGAAGTTGCGCAGCGCGCCCGACAAGGCCGTCTCCATCCTGTTGACCGCGTCGTGGATCGCCCATGCCAGCAGCGGCTGGTCGCCTTCCGGCCGGCCTTCGTCCTCGTAGCGCTTGAGCATCGCGCTGCAGATGTAGAGCTGGCTGAGCACGTCGCCGAGGCGCCCGGACAGCGACTCCTTGAACTTGAGCTTGCCGCCGAGCATCAGCATCGAGGTGTCGGCCATCACCGCCAGGGTCGCGGAATAGCGGTTGAGCTTGCGGTAGAAGCGGCGGGTGTAGTCGTCGCCGGGCGCCGCGCCGAACTTCGCGAACGTGAGCCCGAACCAGAACGCGCGCACCGCGTTGGAGATCGCCGCGCCGATGTGGCCGAAGAGCGCGTGGTCGAAGCGGTCGATGCGCTCGGCCGGATCGGCCAGCTGCGCGGCCTTCATCTCCTTCAGCACCCACGGATGGCACAGGATCGCGCCCTGGCCGAAGATCATCAGCGAGCGCGTCATGATGTTCGCGCCCTCCACGGTGATGCTGATCGGGGTCGCCTGCCAGCCGCGGCCGAGGTAGTTGCGCGGGCCGAGGATGATGCCCTTGCCGCCGTGGACGTCCATCGCGTCCTTGATGACCTCGCGGCCCATCTCGGTGCAGTGGTACTTCGCGATCGTCGACGGCACCGCCGGGTTCTCGCCACGCGCCACCGCCGCGGCCGTGGCCTGCGACAGCGCGCTGGTCGCGTAGGCCTTTCCGGCGATGCGCGCCAGCGCTTCCTGCACGCCCTCGAAGCGGCCGACCGACAGCCCGAACTGCTTGCGGATGCGCGCGTACGCGCCGGTCACCACCGCCGCCATCTTCGTTCCGCCGCTGGCGGTGGAGGGCAGGGTGATCGAGCGGCCGATCGACAGGCATTCCATCAGCATCTGCCAGCCCTTGCCGGCGTAGTCCTCGCCGCCGATCAGCTGCGACAGCGGCACGAACACGCCGTCGCCGTGGATCGGCCCGTTCTGGAACGGCGTGTTGAGCGGGAAATGCCGGCGGCCGATCTCCAGCCCCGGCGTGTCCGCGGGCACCAGCGCGAGCGAGATGCCGATGTCGCGCGTGTCGCCGAGCAGCCCGTCGGGGTCGTACATGCGGAACGCGACGCCGACCAGCGTCGCCACCGGCGCCAGCGTGATGTAGCGCTTGTTGAGCGTCAGCCTGATGCCGAGCACCTGCGCGCCGCCCCATTCGCCCATCGCGACGATGCCGTAGTCCGGGATCGAGGTCGCGTCGGAGCCCGCGAACGGGCCCGTCAGGGCGAAGCAGGGCACCTCGCGGCCGTCGGCCAGGCGCGGCAGGTAGTGCGCCTTCTGCTCGTCGGTGCCGTAGTGCATCAGCAGTTCGGCCGGGCCGAGCGAATTCGGCACGCCGACGGTGGAACTGACGACCGAGGAGATCGACGCCAGCTTCTGGATCACCTTGTGGTTCATCAGCGCCGAGAAGCCCAGGCCGCCGTATGCCTTCGGGATGTTCAGGCCGAAGAACTTGTTGCGCTTGACGAAGTCCCACATCTCCGGCGGCAGGTCGGCGCGCACGTGGGTGATGTCCCAGTCGTCGACCATGCGGCACAGCTGCTCGCACGGCCCGTCGAGGTAGGCCTGTTCCTCCTCGGTGAGCGCCGGCCTGGGCTGCGCCAGCAACTCGCGCCAGTCGGGCTTGCCCGAGAACAGCTGGCCTTCGAACCCGACCGTGCCCGACTCCAGCGCGGTGCGTTCGGTCTCCGACAACGGCGGCAGGATGCGCGTGTAGAACTTCAGCAGCGGCGCGGTGACCAGCGGCTTGCGGATCGCCGGCACCAGCAGCGGCACCGCGACCAGCGCCAGCAGGACCGCGGCGGCGAGCGTCGCCGCGCCGCTCGCCCCGAGAAGCGCGCAGGCGACGAGCAGCGCGGCCGACAGGGCGACCCAGGCCGCGAGTCGCCAGCGGTGGTAGGCGGCGATTCCCCCGGCGAGGAGGACGGACAGGAACGGCATCAGGATGGCCATGCGCGAAGCTCTCCAGGGCGGTGTGGCGCCGGGCGAAGTGTGCACCGGCGATTCCATACGGTATGGTATGGATGTTGCCACGGCCCCATGTGGCCCGCAAGCGGCCGGGGTCGCCCCGTTGCGCGTACTATTGCCCTCCATGGCGTATGGAACACCTGTCGTGGCCGAATCCGCCGAAGCTTCCGGGAAGCCCCGGGCCGACCGTCCGGCGCGCCTCAGCGCCGACGACTGGGCGCAGGCCGCCCTGGACCTGATCGCCGAGCAGGGCGTGGCCGCGGTTGCGGTCGAGCCGCTGGCGCGCCGCCTGGGCGTGACCAAGGGCAGCTTCTACTGGCACTTCCCGTCGCGCGAGGCGCTGCTGGTCGCCGCGCTGGAGCGCTGGGAGCAGGTCGAGCAGGAGCAGGTCTTCGGCCAGCTCGAGGCGATCCCCGATCCGGCGCAGCGCCTGCGCTCCCTGTTCGAACTCGTCGCCCACGAGGCGAATTCGCACATCGTCTACAGCGAACTGCTGAAGGCCCTCGACCATCCCGTCGTGCGCCCGGTGATCGAGCGCGTGTCCTCGCGGCGCCTGGAATACCTGACGGCGTCGTTCCGCCAGGCGGGCCTGAGCCGCAGCGACGCGCAGCACCGCGCGCGCCTGGCCTATGCGGCGTACATCGGCTTCCTGCAGCTCAACCTGCAGTTGCAGCATCCGCGCCTGCAGCACGACGAGTTCGAGGCCTACGTCGGCCACATGATGGCCACGCTGATCCCGGGCTGAGCGCGCCCGCGCGCGCCGGCCGCAACGTTTTCCATTACGTTTCCGCAGGAGGCAACACCGTGAACGCCCGCACCAAGGACTTCGAGCTTCCGCCCGGCACCGCAGGCAGCCGGCTCCAGGCACTGAACGACTGGATCGCGGAAGTGGCGGCGCTCACCCGGCCGGACGCCGTGCACTGGTGCGACGGCAGCGACGCCGAGAACGCCGCCCTGATCGCGAAGATGGAGGCGGACGGCACGTTGCTGCGCCTCAACGAGCAGACGCACCCGCAGAGCTGGTTGCACCGCTCGCACCCGGACGACGTCGCGCGCGTGGAGCACCTGACCCTGGTGTGCACGCCGGAGCGCGAGGACGCGGGGCCGAACAACCACTGGATGGCCCCCGGCGAGGCGCACGCGAAGATCGACGCGCTGTTCGACGGCTGCATGGCCGGCCGCACGATGTACGTGATCCCCTACTGCATGGGCCCGATCGATTCGCCGCTGTCGCGCTGCGGCGTCGAGGTCACCGACTCGCCCTACGTGGTCGCGAACATGCGGATCATGACCCGCATGGGCGCGCCGGCGCTGGCGCGCATCGAGCGCGAGGGCTCGTTCGTGAAGGGCCTGCACTCGATCGGCGAACTCGACCCGGAGCGCCGCTACATCATGCATTTCCCCGAGGAGCTCACGATCAAGTCCTACGGCTCGGGATACGGCGGCAACGCGCTGCTGGGCAAGAAGTGCCACGCGCTGCGCATCGCCTCGCACCAGGCGCGAAGCGAGGGCTGGCTTGCCGAGCACATGCTGATCCTCGGCGTCGAGAACCCGCAGGGCGACACGCACTACATCGCCGCCGCGTTCCCGTCGGCCTGCGGCAAGACCAACTTGGCGATGCTGATCCCGCCGGAGGGCTACCGCGAGAAGGGCTGGAAGATCTGGACCATCGGCGACGACATCTGCTGGATGCGCCCCGGCGCGGACGGCCGCCTGTACGCGATCAACCCGGAGGCGGGCTTCTTCGGCGTCGCGCCCGGCACCTCGAAGAAGTCGAACCCGAACGCGCTCGCGTCGATCCAGTCGCACACCATCTTCACCAACGTCGGCGTCACCGCCGACAACCAGCCTTGGTGGGAAGGCATCGGCAACGACCAGCAGCCCGTCACCGACTGGCGCGGCGAACCCTACGACGCCGCGAAGCGCCCCGCCGCGCACCCGAACTCGCGCTTCACCGTGTCGGCGAAGCGCTGCCCGAGCTATTCGGAGAAGGCCGAGGACGCGCAGGGCGTGCCGATCAGCGCGATCGTGTTCGGCGGGCGCCGCGCGTCGCTGGTGCCGCTGGTGTTCGAGGCGCGCGACTGGACGCACGGCGTGCTCGTCGGCGCGTCGATGGGCTCGGAGACCACCGCCGCGGCGACCGGCGCGGTCGGCGTGATGCGCCGCGATCCGATGGCGATGAAGCCGTTCTGCGGCTACAACTTCGCCGACTACTTCGCGCACTGGCTGTCGTTCGACAAGCCCGGCGCGAAGCTGCCGAAGGTCTTCCACGTGAACTGGTTCCGCAAGGGCGCCGACGGCAAGTTCCTGTGGCCCGGGTTCGGCGACAACCTGCGCGTCCTGGAATGGATGATCGATCGCGTCGAGGGCCGGGCCGGGGCGACGGAAACGCCCGTCGGCCGCCTGCCGGTGGTCGAGGACCTCGACCTGGCCGGCCTGGACCTTCCGCAGGCGGCGCGGGACGTGCTGTTCGGCTTCGACCGCGACGGCTGGCGGGCCGAGTTCGGGGCCATCGGGGAATACCTGGCTGAATACGGGGACCGGATGCCCGCCGCGCTGGTGGATGAGCAGCGCCGGATCGCGGCCGAACTGGCCGGCTAGGCGGGTCGCCGGGCGGCCGCGCCGCTTCGGCAGTCGCGGCTTCGACCCCCTGCGCGGGAATGCTGCGCCGCAGCACAAATTCCCCTTCCCGGGAAGTTTTCGTGAGGGGGTTGTTAAGGATTTGTTGGGTGTTCTATAGTCGGGCGGTCGGGCCATCACGGGCCGGACGTACATGTACATCCATTGGTCACAACAGTCCCATATGGGGGTTCACATAATGGCTTCTAACTACCTTGCCAAAGGCCTGAAGCGCAGCACGCTGACCGTTGCACTCGGTCTGTGCGTCGCCGGCGGCGTGCAGGCGCAGAGCACCACCGGTAGCGTCTTCGGCCAGGCGCCGGCGGGCTCCACCGTCACCATCACCAACAACAGCGGCTTCACCCGCACGGTCACCGCCGATGCGGACGGCCGTTACAGCGCGAGCCAGCTCCCGGTCGGCCAGTACACCGTCACCTCCGGCGGCGAGCAGCGCCAGATCACCGTCGTCGTGGGCAGCGGCTCGAACGTTTCGTTCGGTGGCGCGACCAACCTGGGCGCCGTGACCGTCGTCGGCTCGAACGTCCCGTCGATCGACGTGACCGCGACCGACACCCGCACCGTCATCACCGCCGAAGAGCTGAAGCGCCTGCCGATGCCGCGTTCGGCCGAGTCGATCGCGCTGCTGGCCCCCGGCGCCGTGACCGGCAACGGCACGTTCTTCGGTGGCGAGATCTCGTTCGGCGGTTCGTCCGTCGCCGAGAACGCCTACTACCTCAACGGCTACTTCTCCGGCAACCCGATGACCAACGTCGGCGGCTTCTCGCTGCCGTACGGCTCGATCGAGCAGCAGGAGACCTACACCGGCGGCTACGGCGCGAAGTACGGCCGTTCGTCGGGCGGCGTGATCAGCCAGATCGGCAAGAGCGGCACCAACGACTGGACGTTCGGCGGCCAGATCGTCTACACGCCGAAGGGCCTGAAGGCCGAGCGCCCGGACCGCTGGTTCTCGCGCTTCGACCCGCTGCCGAACGAGATCGGCGGCTACACCGATGAAGACCTGCCGGGCGTCGATTACGACAGCGGCCGCGACCGCCTCTCGTGGGAGACCGTGTACTCCGCGTACGTCGGCGGCCCGCTGCTGAAGGACAAGCTGTTCTTCTTCGTGTCCGCCGAGGATACGAAGGGCTACCAGAACTCGCCGGGCGGCTACTTCAGCACCACGAGCAGCAAGTACTCGTCGACCGATCCGAAGGTCTACGCCAAGATCAACTGGAACATCAACGACAACAACCTGCTCGAAGCGACCTACGTTTCCGAGAAGTACGACCAGACCGGCAAGACCTACGGCTGGGATTGGGATTCGTACGCCTACGGCGACTACATCCAGCCGGCGACGGGCACGAGCTCGAACACCGAGTTCTCGATCCTGAAGTACACCGGCTACCTGACCGACAACCTGACGCTGAGCGCGACCTACGGTCGTTCGCGCAACCGCTACAACACCGATCCGTACCTGACGGGCCTGCCGCTCATCGCCGGCGTGACCGCGCAGAACCCGGACATCAACGGCGGTACGCCGATCCGCAACGCGCAGCAGACCTACCGTGCCGCGAAGAACACCAGCGACTACACCGACGGCCTCCGCGTCGAGCTGGAGTGGCTGCTGGGCGACCACACCTTCACCCTCGGCATGGACAACACCAAGCTGGAAGGCGTGGGCGAAGGCAGCAGCCAGGTCGCGGACTACTGGGGCTACGCGAAGGCGGCCAGCGACAAGAGCAACATCTCGCGCGGCCTGGACGTCGGTCCGGTGGGCGAGAGCCCGGAGACCTGTAAGGGCACCCCGCTGCACGACGGTACCGGCACGAGCAACCCGGATGGCCCGCACGGCAACATCCCGGAAGGCGCGTCCAGCAACTGCGGTTACTACGTGTCGCAGCTGAAGTACTTCGACACCACCAGCATGCGCAACAAGCAGAACGCCTACTACCTGGAAGACAAGTGGCAGGTGACCGACAACCTGCTGCTGTCGCTGGGCGTTCGCGCCGACACGTACCAGAACTTCTCCGACACCGGCACGAAGTTCGTGGACAGCGGCACGCAGTGGCAGCCGCGCCTGGGCTTCGCCTGGGACGTCAACGGCGACTCCTCGTTCAAGGTGTTCGGTAACGCCGGCCGTTACTTCCTGAACATGCCGAACGCGGTGGCGATCCGTGGCGTCGGCGCTTCGACCTATACCCGCGAGTACTACACGTACACGGGCATCGACGCGAACGGCATGCCGACCGGCCTGACCCCGGTCAACAAGGTCACCGCCCCGGGTACCCCGGCCGGTCCGGTCTCGTCCAACGGCGAAGTGGGTACGCCGAAGGATCCGCTGACCTACGTCCCGTCGGACATCAAGTCGCAGTACCAGGACGAGTACGCGCTCGGCTTCGAGCACGCGCTGGGCGAGAACTGGACCATGGGCGCCAAGTTCACCAAGCGTGAGCTGAAGTCCGCGATCGACGACTTCTGCGATCCGTACACGCTGATCCCGGAAGCCGGCCTGGAGATCTACGATTACTCCTCGCCGCGCGGCCAGTTCATCGCCAAGTCCGCGGACGGCAAGCTGTACTCCTCGTCCTACTGCTACATGTTCAACCCGGGTGGCAGCAACACCTACTCGTTCGGCGAAGTGACGGCCAATCCGGACGGCACCTACTCCGACGTCGAGGGCTCGTACTACAACGCCAAGGTCTCGTCGAAGGACCTGGGCTTCCCGGGCCTGAAGCGCAGCTACGAGGCGCTGGACCTGTTCCTGGAACGCAAGTGGGACGGCAAGTGGGGCGCCCGCATCGACTACACCTACAGCAAGTCGCGCGGCAACTCGGAAGGTCCGGCGAACTCGGATACCGGCCAGGGCTCCAACGCGCATGACAACGGCGTTGCGACCAGCCAGAACTGGGACGCCTGGCAGATCATGGCGTACGCCAACGGCTACCTGCCGAACGATCGTCGCCACCAGCTGAAGGCGCACGGCTCCTACGCCATCACGCCGGAATGGATGGTGAGCGCGAACG